>NZ_JAEMQB010000084.1:0-22234 GCF_022759015.1 Tibeticola sp.
CGCCCGCCGTGGCGACCAAGCGCTTGAGCGGCTCAAGCCAGGCGATCATGGTTCAAAGCGCGATGCGCTGCCACTGGCCGCTGCGTTCGACCCGCAGCACCGACCCGCGCGCGGGCTCGGCGTCGAAGTCCCAGTCGCTCAGAACGATGCGAGAGGCTGAGCTCGTGCGGCACGGCAGGGTGTGAACCGCGGGGCGATGCGTATGGCCGTGGATCAGCACCGGTGCGTCGGCGGCTTCGAGCCAGGCGCAGGCGGCTTGCGCGTCCACCTCGGCCAACGCGTCGGCGGCAAGCGCGCGTTGGCGTTCGGCGCTCTGCGCGCGCAGCGCCCGGGCCAGGGCGAGTCGCGCGTCGATCGGCTGGGCCAGAAAGGCCTGTTGCCATGGGTGCGCGCGCACCTCGGCGCGAAACGCTTGGTAGGCGGTGTCGCCGGTGCAGAGCGCGTCGCCGTGCGAGAGCAGCCAGCGCCTGCCGCCGAAGTGGAGCACCGTCGGGTCGGCCAGCGGCCGCACGCCGGTGCGGGCGAACCACGCGGGGCCGACGAGAAAGTCCCGGTTGCCCGGCATGAAATACACCGGGCGGTGGGCCGTCGCCTCCGAGAGCACCTCCGCACAGTCGCGCGCGAAGGCGTCGGTTTCGGCCAGGTCGTCGCCCACCCAGACCTCGAACAAGTCGCCGAGGATGAAGACGGCGTCGGCCGTCGTCCGGTGCAGATAGTCGCGCCAGACGGTAAAGGTGCGCGCTGCGGCGGCCTCCAGGTGCAGGTCGGCGATGAAGTCGACGGCACGCCACTCGGCGCGGGCGTCGAGGTCGGCCATCGCCGGAGCCTGCATGGCTGGTTTTATTCCTTCACGATCGCGCGCTCGATCACCACGTCGGTGACGGGCACGTCGGCATGTCCGGCCTTGTTGCCGGTCTTGACCTTGGCGATCGCGTCGACGATCTCCTGGCCCGCGATCACCTTGCCGAAGACCGCATAGCCCCAGCCCTGCGCGCTCGGCGCCGTGTGGTTGAGGAAGTCGTTGTTCGCCACGTTGATGAAAAACTGGGCCGTGGCCGAGTGCGGCGCGCTGGTGCGGGCCATGGCAATGGTGTAGGTGTCGTTCTTCAGGCCGTTGTTGGCCTCGTTTTCGATCGGGGCGTCGGTTGCCTTTTGCTTCATGCCCGGCTCCATGCCGCCGCCCTGGATCATGAAGCCCGGGATGACGCGGTGAAACAGCGTGCCGTCGTAGTGGCCTTTGCGCACGTAGTTGAGAAAGTTCTCGACCGTCTTGGGCGCGCGTTCGGCGTCGAGTTCGAGGGTGATGACGCCGTGGTCTTTGATGTGCAGTTCGACTTGAGGGTTGCTCATGGGGGGCTCAGTTCAGAAGGGTGGCGGATTGGATGACGACGGGCGTGCGCGGTACATCGCGGCCGAACGGGCCGCCGGGGCCCGTCGGTACGCTGCGGATGCGGTCGATCACGTCCATGCCTTCGACGACGCGTCCGAACACGGCATAACCGTAGCCGTCCGGCCGCGGCGCGTCGAGGTTGGGATTGTCCACGACATTGATGAAAAACTGTGCCGTGGCCGAATTCGGGTTGGCCGTGCGCGCCATCGCAATTGTGCCGCGCTGGTTTTTGAGGCCGTTGTTCGCTTCGAGCTGGATCGGTGGGCGCGTGGGCCTCTGCGCGTATTGCGCGTCGTAGCCGCCACCCTGGATCATGAAGCCGTCGATGACGCGGTGAAAGACGGTGCCGTCGTAGTGCCCGGCGCGGACATAGGCGATGAAGTTTTCGACCGTCACAGGCGCTTTGGCCGGGTCGAGCTCGACCGTGAACGCGCCCAGGTTGGTGGAAAAGCGCACCCGCGGCGCGGGCGTCGCGGCCCGCGCTGCAGCAGCGCCCAGCGTGGCAAGGCTCGCTGCGGCCAGCAGCAGCGCGCGGCGGCCGAAGTGGGGCGTATCGAGGTGGGAAAACGGCTTCATCCGATGACTCCTTCGAAAATGATTTTCCAGTGGGTACCGCGACGCACCCAATACTGGCGCTTTACGGGCCCGATTCGGGCGCCGGCGACGACTTCACCGAAGGTGGTCACCATGATGTCGTCGCTGTCGGTCCAATGCAGATAACTCAAGTCTTTGAGTTCGATTTCACGTCCCCGCGTGGCAGCGACCTCCTGCGCGAGGGCGGGCATCCACTCGGGCAGTGTGCGCTTGTAGTTGCGAAACTCCGGGGCATAGAACGCGAGCACCCGCTGAACATCGCCGCTGCTTTTCGCCGTGCGCCAGGCCCTGAGCGTGTCCTCGAAGCCCTTGATCTCGGCCCGTAGCGTCTGCGGGGACGCCCAATGCAGCTGGCGGGCGATCACCACGGGGGTGGAGCGAACCTCGACCGTGCGGATGATGTGGTTGAGGTCGGTGTTGGCGAGCACGATGCAGCCATCCGAAGCCTGCGGTGCGCGCGCGTACTGACCCGGCGGCGTGCCGTGTAGCCAGATCCCGTTGCCCGAGCGACCCCGCAGTTGGTCGATCGGGTTGGGGTAGTTGATCGGCAGGGCACCGGAGCCGTAGAAGTCTTTGAGGCTGCGCGGGTCCAGGTTGCTGGTGATGTAGTAGACGCCCAGCGGGGTGCGCTGGTCGCCCTCGGCCTGCTTGTCGACACCGAGCTTGCCCACCGAGATGTAATAGTCCGCGACCAGCCGCAGACCCTGCTCGGCCGTGTTCTCGAACAAATACAGCCGCGAACGCGAGGTATCGATCGCGATGGCGTGGCGCGTACGCGGCGAGAGCGCCACGAAGTTGCTCGGAATCTTGCCGGGTGGCGGCCGCTCGCGCAGCGCGCGCAGACGCTGACGCGACTCTTCGCGCAAATCACTCAAGGCTTCAGGGGCAGCCCGCTCGGCTGTGTCGGGAACGTCACCGAAGCGGCTCACTGGCCGCACACGGCTGCTGAGCAAGTCGCCGTAGACCAGCTGAGCGAGTTGAAAGTCCGGATAGTCGTTGACCAGCTGCTGCGCGGCTTCGAGCGCGGCGCGCGTTTCGGCACGGCCGATCAGGCGGTAGACGGCCATCAGACGGGCTTCCGCGTCACCACTGGGCCGGGCTTCGGTCTTGGACGGCGCGCGCGGCGATGCCGCAGAGGGCGCTGACGCGTGTGCCCGAGCCGCAGCCCGCTCGCTGCGCGCCGAAGCTTGGGTGACGAACGTCAAGGTCGCTATTAAAGAAATAGCGATCAGCGACCATTTCATGCCGGCAATCCCGGAAAAATGTGTGAAGTCGCGTGCGATGCGGCACGCGGCGACGGCGGCGCTCAATCGCCGGTCGTCTCGCGCACGATGAGCCAGCGGTCGCCGGACTTCACGAGGTCCAGCCGCTTGCGGCTGGTGACGTGCAAGCCATCGGCCCGGTAATCCTGGCGGAATTGCGCGCTGGCCTTCGACCCGTCGACGGACACCTTGAGGTCCTCGATGCGGACTTCGATCCGCGACTTGCCCAGGATGCGGCTGCGGCGCTCTTCCTCCCAGGACTTGCGTGGCTTCTTCCCCGGCGTCTCGAATTGCGGCGCATAGGCCGAGAAATACTTGCCGAGGTCCTTCGAGGCCCATGCCGTGGCCCAGGCGCGCACGGCGGCTTCGACCGCACGCGCTTCCGGGGCGGGCGCGGCGCTCGGGGCCGCTGCGGTCGAAGCCGATCCCGTGGCTGCTGGGGCCGTCTTCGCCGCGGCGCTGGCCGCTGGCGCCGGCACAGGCGCGACGGCGGATGCTGCCGGCGCGGCAGGGGCGGGCTTGGCTGCAGCCGAAGCCGTTTTTGCACTGGCTGGCGGCTGTTTGGCGGGTGCTGCAGCGCCTTTGGGCGCCGGCGCGAACAGTTCGCGGATCAGGGCGAGCTTGGGCTGGACGGCGGTGTTGCTGGCATCGAGCTGCAGCGCCTTGCTGTAGGCCTGGCTGGCCAGCCGGGCGTAGACGTCGCCGAGGTTTTCGTGCGCGGTGGCGTAGCTCGGGTTGGTGCGGATGGCCATTTCCAGCGCGGCACGCGCCTTGTCGTACTGGTTCTGCGCGGCGTAGAGCACGGCGAGGTTGTTGTAGGGCTCGGGCAGCTCGGGATAGTCCTCGGTGAGCTTGACGAAGACGTTGATCGCGTCCGCGGTTTTTCCCATTTCGGTCAGCACGACCCCCTTAAGGAAGCGCAGGCGCGGATCGCCGGGCTTGGCCGTCAAGGCCTGGTCGACGCGGGCGAGCGCCTCGGAGCTTTTGCCCGCACGCAGCAGCTGGGTCACGTCGCTGGCCTCATCGGCCCAGGCGTAGGGGGCGGTGAGCGCGAGCACGAGGACGCTCAGCGACGCGCGGCGCAAAAAGCGTGTAAGCATCGCGTTTGGGTTGACGTTCATGGATTTGGGAGGATGTGGCGTCGAACTGGAGCCAGCCCAAGGGCCTGGCCGTCGGTATACTGAAACGATTGTAGCCACCCATCACGGGTCGCCTTGCGCGCGTGCGCTGCACCGTGATCTCGGCGCCGCCGGCCGTGCAGGCGCCTTTTTTGTTTTCCGACTTTTCCATGAGCCTACGCATTTACAACACGCTCGCGCGTGCGCTCGAGCCGTTCGAGCCGCTCGAACCCGGCCATGTGCGCATGTATGTCTGCGGCATGACGGTCTATGACTTCTGCCACCTCGGCCATGCGCGCTCGATGATCGCCTTCGACGTGGTGCAGCGCTGGCTGCGCACTTCGGGCTATCGCGTCACTTATGTGCGCAACATCACCGACATCGATGACAAGATCATCCGTCGCGCGCTGGAAAACGGCGAGACCTTGCGCAGCCTCACCGACCGCATGATCGCGGCGCTGCACGAAGACGCCGATGCGCTCGGGGTCGAGCGCCCGAGCTTCGAGCCGCGCGCCACGGACTATGTGCCACAGATGCTCTCACTGATCCACACGCTGGAAGACAAGGGGCTCGCCTATCGCGGCGAGGGCGGCGACGTCAACTTTGCGGTGCGGCGTTTTGCCGGCTACGGCAAGCTCTCGGGCAAGTCGCTCGATGAACTGCATGCGGGCGAGCGCGTCGCGGTGGCCGCGGGCAAGGAAGATCCGCTCGACTTCGTGCTTTGGAAAGCCGCCAAACCCGAGGAGCCGGAAGAGGCCAAGTGGAGCGACACCGTCGAGCCCGCACATCCCTACGGGCGCGGGCGACCGGGCTGGCACATCGAATGCTCGGCGATGAGCTGCGCGCTGCTCGGTGAGACCTTCGACATCCACGGAGGCGGCGCCGATCTGCAGTTTCCGCACCACGAAAACGAGATTGCGCAAAGCGAGGGCGCGCACGGCAAACCGCTGGCGCGCTTCTGGATGCACAACGGCTTCATCAACGTCGACAACGAGAAGATGTCGAAGTCGCTCGGCAACTTTTTCACCATCCGCGATGTGCTCCAGCGGTTCGACGCCGAAACCGTGCGCTTCTTCGTGGTGCGCAGCCACTACCGCAGCCCGCTCAACTACAGCGATGCGCATCTGGCCGATGCGCGCGCGGCGCTCAAGCGGCTCTACACCGCGCTCGACGCCGTGCCGCCCGAGCCCTTGGCTGCCATCGACTGGAGCGAACCGCACGCCGCGCGTTTCAAGGCTGCGATGGACGAAGACTTCGGCACGCCCGAGGCCGTTGCGGTGTTGTTCGACCTCGCCGGCGAAGTGAACCGCACGCGCGCCGGCGCGCGCAGCGGCTTGCTTCAGGCGCTCGGGGGTGGGCTGGGCGTGCTGCAAGACGAGCCGCGGCGTTTTCTGCAAAGTGGCGGCGCGGCGCAGTCGAT
Source organism: Tibeticola sp. (assembly GCF_022759015.1). Classification (NCBI taxonomy): domain Bacteria; kingdom Pseudomonadati; phylum Pseudomonadota; class Betaproteobacteria; order Burkholderiales; family Comamonadaceae; genus Tibeticola; species Tibeticola sp. The sequence continues at coordinate 5,785 of NZ_JAEMQB010000084.1, forward strand.
CGACGCCGCGTGGGTGGAGGAGCGCATCGCGGCGCGCGCCGCAGCCAAGGCGCGCCGCGACTTTGCGCAGGCCGATGCCATCCGCGCCGAGCTGGCCGCCGCCGGCGTGGTTCTCAAAGACGCTGCCTCGGGAACCACTTGGGAAGTGGCGGCGCCATGACGTCCCGAGACGACTTGGATGCACCCCTGCGGGTTCCCGCGGCGGGCCCGGTGGCGGACGCGGTTGGGGGCCTGTCGCCTTGCGTCAAGCCCGCATACTGGGACGAAGCGACGCGCCACCTCATGCGCAAGGACCGGGTGCTCAAGCGCCTGATTCCGCGGTTTGGTGATGCCTGCCTCGAATCCCGCGGCGACGCGTTCGGCACGCTGGCGCGTTCGATCATCGGCCAGCAAATTTCGGTCAAGGCCGCGCAGTCGGTCTGGGACCGCTTCAAAGCGCTTGCAGACGAGGTGACGCCGCGCGCGGTCTTGCGCATGCGCGTCGACGACATGCGCGCCGCAGGCCTGTCCGCGCGCAAGGTGGAATACCTGATCGACCTGGCGCTGCATTTCGACTCGGGCGCGCTACACGTCGAGGCTTGGCCCCAGATGGACGACGAAGCCATCATCCGCGAACTGATTGCGATTCGCGGCGTGGGCCGCTGGACGGCCGAGATGTTTTTGATTTTTCACCTCTTGCGGCCCGACGTGCTGCCGCTCGACGACGTCGGGCTCATCCGCGGCATCAGTGAAAACTATTTTTCCGGCGAATCGGTGAGCCGCAGCGATGCCCGCGAGGTGGCCGCCGCCTGGGCGCCTTACCGCAGCGTGGCGACTTGGTATATTTGGCGCGCTTTGGATCCCCACCCCGTTTCCTACTGAATGCGTTCTGGGGTGGCCGCAGGGCGCGGCGCCGACCTCGGCGGCCTGCAGCGTCCGATCCACCCGGGGCTCCAACACCCGAATTCACGAGGAGAACGGCCTTGGCCAAGAAGACCTATCTCGACTTCGAGCAGCCGATCGCAGAGCTCGAAAGCAAGATCGAGGAATTGCGCTATGTCCAGAGCGAGTCGGCGGTGGACATTTCCGAAGAAATCGAGCAGCTCAGCAAAAAGAGCCAGCAGCTGACGAAGGACATCTACTCCGACCTCACGCCGTGGCAGATCACGAAGATTGCGCGCCACCCCGAGCGTCCCTACACGCTCGACTATGTTTCGGAAATCTTCACCGACTTCACCGAAATGCACGGCGACCGGCATTTCGCCGACGACCTCTCGATCGTCGGCGGGCTGGCCCGGTTCAACGGCATGCCGTGCATGGTGATCGGCCACCAAAAAGGCCGTGACACCAAAGAGCGCGCGTTGCGCAATTTCGGCATGACCAAGCCCGAGGGCTATCGCAAGGCGCTGCGCCTCATGAAAACCGCGGAGAAGTTCGGGCTGCCGGTGTTCACCTTTGTCGACACACCGGGCGCCTACCCCGGCATCGACGCCGAGGAGCGCGGCCAGTCCGAGGCCATCGGCCGCAACATCTTCGAGATGGCGCAGCTCGAAGTGCCGATCGTCACCACCATCATCGGCGAAGGCGGCTCGGGCGGCGCGCTGGCGATCTCGGTCGGCGACCAGGTCTTGATGCTGCAGTACGCGGTCTACTCGGTCATCAGTCCCGAGGGCTGTGCGTCGATCCTGTGGAAGACCGCCGACAAGGCCGAGGAGGCCGCCGCGGCCCTGGGCATCACCGCGCATCGCCTCAAAGCGTTGGGCCTGGTCGACAAAATCGTCAATGAACCCGTGGGCGGGGCGCACCGCGACCCCAAGCAGATGGCCGCCTTCCTCAAGCGCGCCTTGGCCGAAGCCTGGCGCCAACTCGCCGACCTCAAGACCAAAGACCTGCTCGACCGGCGCTACGCGCGCCTGATGAGCTATGGCCGCTTCACCGACACCAAGGCCGAACGACGCTGAGGCGGCGGCCGCTCCTGGCGTCCGACTGCCGGCGCGCGCCGTTCATCCTAAATCCGGCAGTTGACCGCTTTGAGCTGAATGCAAGGTGTTGATGTTTGAACCGTTTTGGGTGCAAAAGCCGTTCGCCGCTTGGGTGAGCGCTGCGCACCCGTTCGAGCCGCCCTCGGGCGCGGGGGCGGCGTTGCAAATCCTCGCCATGGCACCCGCCATGGCTGTGGTTTGCGCCTTGCCCGCGCGCCCGATGACGGCCCGCCCGGGCGCGCCCAACTGTCGGATTTAGGTTCATCGACGATGAACACCGCGGTCGATGTCGCCCTGGCGCGCTTTCAGCCGCGGCTGCCGCTGGCCGTGGCCTACAGCGGTGGGGCCGATTCGACGGCTTTGCTGCTCGCGTGCGCCCAGCGCTGGCCAGGCCGGGTCCACGCGATCCACGTCCACCACGGCTTGCAGCCCGCGGCCGATGCGTTCGAGCAGGCGTGCCGTGCCTTTTGCGCCCAGATCGGCGTGCCGCTGAGCGTGGGCCGCGTCGACGCCCGGCACCGCTGCGGCGAGAGCCCCGAAGACGCTGCCCGGCGCGCCCGATATGAAGAAATTCGGCGGATTGCCAGCGCCATTCGGTCGCTGGATGCTATTGAAGATATAGCGCTGGCGCACCACGCCGACGACCAGGTGGAAACCCTGCTGATTGCGCTCTCGCGTGGGGCGGGCCTGCCCGGCTTGGCGGCCATGCCCGCGGTGGCCGAGCGCTCGGGCCTGCGCTGGCACCGCCCGCTGTTGGAAGTGCCTGCGGGGGCGATCCGCGAGTGGCTGCGCTGCCGGGGCGTGCGCTGGATCGAGGACCCGACCAACGCCGACCCGCAGTACCTGCGCAACCGTCTGCGGGCCACGGTTTTGCCGGCGCTCGATGCGAGCCTGCCGCAGTTTCGAGTGCTCTTTGCGCGCAGCGCCCGCCACGCAGCCGAGGCGCAAGGTCTGCTCGAGGAACTCGCGCGCGAAGACCTCGAGCGCGTGGGCGATCCGCCCGCCCTCGCAGCGCTGCGCTTGCTCTCGGAGCCGCGCCGCCGCAACCTCTTGCGGTTCTGGCTGCGGACCCGGCATGGCACCACGCCGACGGCCGCGCAGCTGTCCGAACTCTCGAGGCAGATTGCCCACTGCAGCACGCGCGGCCATGGACTGCGGATTCGCGTCGGCCGAGGGCTGGCGGAGCGCCGCGGCGACTGTCTGGTGTGGATGTCCGAAGAAAGCTAAGCGCCTCGACCTCGTCAGGTCCGGTCAGGACGGGCCGATACAATCGGGAGCGGCACGGCGCCGTCATCTAAGGCAACGCTGAATAAGTTTCCGCCATGGCGCGCGCCCGGCCGCGGGATGGGATGCGAGGCGCAAACCGCAGCCATAGCTCAAGCTATGGCGAGGATTTGCAACGACGCAGACCGCCCGCAGCCGGGATGCGCGACGCGCGTGGGACTTGTTCAGCGTTGCCCTAAGCTCACCGGCAGCGGCTTCGTCTGCGGCGCGTGACGGCCTCGCGACCTGGCGCCGCGTGGATCGTGGCGCCTGCCCGCCGCTTCGCGTCTGGATGGCGCCGGAATCCTCCCTACTTATTCGCAGCTTGCAAGCACCATGTCATTGATCGTTCACAAATACGGCGGCACGTCGATGGGCTCGACCGAGCGCATCCGCAACGTCGCCAAGCGCGTGGCCAAGTGGGCCCGCGCCGGCCACCAGATGGTCGTCGTTCCGAGCGCCATGAGCGGCGAGACCAACCGCCTGCTCGGCCTGGCCAAGGAACTCGCTCCCGAGCGGCCCGACACCGCGTACTACCGTGAACTCGACATGCTGGCGGCCACTGGAGAGCAAGCCTCGAGCGCGCTACTGGCGATCGCCTTGCAAGCCGAGGGCCTCGAAGCCGTCAGCTACGCGGGCTGGCAGGTTCCGATCCGCACCGATAGCGCCTACACCAAAGCGCGCATCGACTCGATCGACGACGCGCGGGTGCGTGCCGATCTGGCCGCTGGCAAGGTCGTCATCGTCACCGGTTTTCAGGGCGTGGACGAGGCCGGCAACATCACGACCTTGGGCCGTGGCGGCTCGGACACCTCGGCCGTGGCGGTGGCCGCAGCGCTCAAGGCCGATGAATGCTTGATCTACACCGACGTGGACGGCGTTTACACCACCGATCCGCGCATCGTCCCCGAGGCTCGGCGGCTGCACTCGATCAGCTTCGAGGAAATGCTCGAAATGGCCAGCCTCGGCTCGAAGGTGCTGCAGATTCGCTCGGTCGAGTTTGCCGGTAAATACAAGGTGCCGCTGCGTGTGTTGTCGAGTTTCACACCGTGGGACATCCCCATCGAAGAAGAGGCCCGCTCGGGAACCCTGATTACTTTTGAGGAAGATGAAGACATGGAACAAGCCGTAGTCTCGGGAATCGCGTTCAACCGCGACGAAGCGAAAATCTCCGTTCTGGGCGTGCCCGACAAGCCCGGCATTGCTGCCCAAATCCTCGGCGCCGTCGCTGACGCCAACATCGAGGTGGACATGATCATCCAGAATGTCGGCAAAGAGGGGCGGACCGACTTCAGCTTCACCGTGCACCGCAACGATTACGCCCGCACCATGGACCTGCTGAAGGAAAAAGTGGCGCCTGCCCTGGGCGCGCAGGAAGTGTTGGGGGACGCGAAGATTTGCAAAGTGTCCATCGTCGGCATCGGCATGCGCAGCCACGTCGGCGTGGCCAGCACCATGTTCCGCAGCCTCTCGGAAGAGGGCATCAACATCCAGATGATCTCCACCTCCGAGATCAAGACCTCGGTCGTCATCGACGAGAAATACATGGAACTCGCCGTGCGGGCCCTGCATCGCGCATTCGGCCTCGACGCCGAATAAGGTTCCCGCCGCCGAGCCGCCGTGCTCTGGCATAATGGCGGGATTGGAGACGTGACCGAGAGGCCGAAGGTGCTCCCCTGCTAAGGGAGTATGCGCGCTAAAACGTGCATCGAGGGTTCGAATCCCTCCGTCTCCGCCAAAAAGGAAAAGCCCCGACTGCTCATGCATCGGGGCTTTTGTTTTTCCGGCTCGATCCCGGGCGCAGTCTCACTCGTCGATCGACGCGCTCCAGCGTCCGTTCCATCGGGCCTTGTCGAGTGCGCGGCGGTCGCGTTTGGTCGGCCGTGCGTGTGCGATACCGAGCGCGGGTTCGGGCGCGAGGCGGCGTTGTTCAGCGGCGCGCTCGCGCTCGGCAATGCTCTCGGGCGTTTCTTCGTACAGGGCTTGCGCCACGCTGGCCGGCCCGCGCTGGGCGCTGATGCCGCGGACGACGACGGTGCGCTGCACCGATCCCTGGCGCAGCTGCACGGTGTCGCCGGGTTTGACCTCGCGTGCGGGCTTGGCCACGAGGCCATTGACTTGCACGCGGCCTTTGTCGATTTCTTCCACGGCCAGCGAGCGGGTCTTGTAGAAGCGCGCGGCCCACAGCCATTTGTCGATGCGCAGTCGTTCCATGCGGCGATTGTGGCGGCGGTCAGCGGTCCATGGGGCAGCGCACGCTACAGCTTCGCCCCCAAGGCCAGCGCGGCTGCGCGCTGGGCGGCGAGCGCGGCGGGGTCGGGTAACTCCCGCGTGGGCCAGCCGGCGAGATGCCGTTCGGCGAGCTCGGCGAGTGCGGTGATCCAGGCGTCGCTGTCGTTGAGACAGGGGATGTATTCGAAGGTTTGCCCACCCGCGTGCAGGAAGGCTTCCCGCCCTTCCTGGTTGATTTCCTCGAGCGTCTCGAGGCAGTCGCTGGTGAAGCCGGGGCAGACCACCTGCACATGCTTGACGCCGCTTTGCGCGAGCGCCACCAGCGTGGGCTCGGTATAGGGCTCGAGCCATTTGGCCTTGCCAAAGCGCGATTGGAAGGTCAGTTGCCACTGCGAGGCTTCCAGGCCGAGCTCTGTGGCGAGCAGTCGCGCCGTTTTGTGGCATTCGCAGTGGTAGGGGTCGCCGAGCTGCAGCGTGCGTGCAGGAACGCCGTGAAAGCTCATCACCAGCTTGTCGGGCTGGCCGTGGCTTTGCCAGTGCGCGCGGATGCGCTGCGCGAGCGCGGCGATGTAGCCGGGGTCGTCGTGGTAGCGGTTGACGAAGCGCAGCTCGGGGATGTTGCGCGTGCGCGCGGCCCAGGCGTAGACGGCGTCGAACACACTGGCGGTGGTGGTGCCGCTGTATTGCGGGTAGGCTGGCAGGATCAGGATGCGCGTCGCGCCCTCGGCCTTGAGGCGGTCGAGCTCGGCGGCCACCGATGGGTTGCCGTAGCGCATGGCGTAGCGCACCGTCAGCTGGTGGCCGCGCTTGCCCAGCCAGCCGCTGAGCTTCGTCGCTTGCCGCTCGGTCCAGACCTTCAGCGGCGAGCCCTCGGGCATCCAGATGCTGGCGTACTTGGCGGCGGACTTCTTCGGCCGCACCCGCAGGATGATGCCGTGCAGGATCAGCCACCAGATGGGCTTGGGGATCTCCACCACCCGCGGGTCGGCGAGGAACTGCGCGAGGTAGCGGCGCAAGGCGCTGGCGCTCGGTGCTTCGGGCGTGCCGAGGTTGCACAGCAGCACGGCGGTGCGCGGCGGCTGGCCGTGGGTGTAAGGGGGTTCGGGGCGAAAGCGCATGCGGTATTCTCGCCCACCCATGACAAGCTCGGATTCCCCTGAACTTCTCCCCTGCGGCTGCCGCCGCCCGGCGCCCGCACCTGCGCCCGAGGGACTCGGCCCGAGCGGTGCCATGGCGGGCGTGGGCCTCGACGTCGGCCGGATTCGCGCCATCACGCTCGACCTCGACGACACCTTGTGGCCGATTTGGCCCACGATTTCCCGCGCGGAGCAGGCGCTGACGGCCTGGCTGGTGCGCCACGCCCCGGCGGCTGGCGCGCTCGCGAGCCAGCCGGGCGTGACCCGCGCGATGCGCCTGGCGGTCGAGGCGGAACGGCCCGATCTGGCGCACGACCTGGGCGCGCTGCGTCTGGAGGCGCTGCGCGCGCTGTTGCGCCGCGCCGGTGAGGATGTGGCTTTGGCGGAGGCGGCTTTCGAGGTTTTTCTCGAGGAGCGTCACCGCGTGGACTTCTTTGCCGATGCGATCGACGCGCTCGAGCTGCTCTCGGCGCGCTATCCGGTCGTAGCCTTGTCGAACGGCAATGCATGCGTGCACCGCATCGGCATCGGGCACCGTTTTTGCGCCGCCGTCAGCGCGCGCGAGATTGGCTACGGCAAGCCCGACCGGCGGATTTTTCTGGCCGGTGCCGCCGCAGCAGGGGTGCCGCCCGAGGCCGTTTTGCATGTGGGGGACGACGCGGAACTCGACGGCCGCGGGGCGCTCGACGCCGGGATGCAACTCGCCTGGGTCAATCGCACGGGCTTGGCTTGGCCCGATCCGACGCGCCGGCCACACGCCGTCGTGACGGACCTGCGGCAGCTCTGCGCGCTGCTTTCGTAAAGAAAAGCGTCACAGGCCAGCGTAAAACGGTCGTTTAGTGCTCTCTTTTTAGGAGTTTTCGGACGACTTGGCGCGGGGCAAGCGCAGCGGCCGATCCTCGAACTCGGTGTTGAGGACCACCGTGCTGGTCGTGCGGGCGACGCCGGGGATGGCCTTGATGGCGTAGAGCACGTCTTCGAGGGCTCGGGCGTGGCTGGTGCGTATCTTGGCCAGGAAGTCGTATTCGCCGGCGACGCTGTGCAGTTCCTGCACCTCGGGCATCTCGCGCAGACGCGGGGCAACCTCGCGGCAGTGCACGCCGCCGTCGTTGCGAATCATCACGAAGGCGGTGAAACCGAGGCCCAGCGCCAGCGGATCGACGCTGAGCGAAAAGCGCCGGATCACCCCGCGCTCGACGAGTTTCCTCACCCGCTCGTGCACGGCAGCGGTGGAGAGACCCACTTCGTGGCCAATGTCGGCGTAAGAACGACGGCTGTCGACGCTCATGGCCGTAAGAAGTCTCGCATCCGTCTGATCGTGGGTGGGTTCATGGTCAGTTTGGCGATGAATTTCGTCGTGTTTGCACAACGCGCAGGCATCGGCTCGGGCCTGATGGCGACGGTGGTGACCACCATGCCGTTGTGGCTGACACTCTGGAGCCGCATCGGCGGCGCGCCGGTTTCGCGGCGGACCTGAACCGACTTGGTGCTGGGCGTGCTCGGTGCGGTGCTGCTCGCGCTCGAGCGCGATTTTTCGGCGACGCCGCTGGGCGCTTTGCTGGCGTTTGGCGCGCCGCTCGCCTGGAGTCTGGGCTCTCATGCCAGCCGCCGGCTCGAACAGCCCACGCCGGGCGTTGGCGCTGCGGTGCAGTGGCTGGTCGTGGGCTTGGTCTGCGCCGCGATGGCCTTCGCGTTCGAGCCGGTGCCCGATCCGGCGCACTGGAGCCTCGAAACCCTGAGCGCCTGGTTGTACCTGCTGCTGCTGCTCGGAACGCTGGTGACGCTCAATGCCTATCTGTGGTTGCTCCAGCACACCTCGGCAGCGCTCGCGGGCAGCTACAGCTTCGTCAACCCGGCGGTCGCCTTGCTTTTGGGCGCCCTGATCGGCGGCGAGCATCTCGATGGTTGGGTGATGCTCGCGCTGCCGCTGATTCTGCTGGCCCTCGTGCTCATCCTGCTGCCTGCGCGCAACCGCAGCCCGGCAGCCTCGGCCCTGCTGCGGCCCGCGCGCTGAGCGGCGCTCGCGACCGAGGCTTGACGTGCCTCAGACCGCCTGCGGGTCGTGGGCGCTGCGCACCCGCAGGCGCAGGCTGAGGTCGGTTCGAGAGTCCGCGTGCTCGAGGGCGGTTTCGAGGGTGATGCGTCCGCTTTGCACCAGCCGCAACAGATCCTGGTCGAAGGTGTGCATGCCGAGTGCGGCGTTTTTCTCGATCGCCACGCGCAGTTCGTCGACCTCGCCCTTTTCGATCAGGTCCGCGATATGGGCCGAGCGCAACATCAACTCGGTACACAGCACAGGGCCCTCGCTGTCGCTGGCTGGGGGCAGCAGGCGCTGCGAGAGGATCGCTTGGAGGTTCATCGACAGGTCGAGCCGCACTTGCGCGTGTCGATGCTCGGGGAAAAAGTTGATGATGCGTTTGATGGCCTGCGCCGCGTTGGCCGCGTGCATCGTCGAGAGGCAGAGCTGCCCGGTTTCGCTGTAGTTGAGGGCTTGCTCCATGCTCTCCCGGTCGCGAATTTCGCCAAGCACGATCACATCGGGCGCTTGCCGCATGGCATTGCGCATGGCTTCGCCGAAGTTTTGGGTGTCGAAGCCGACTTCGCGCTGCACCACGGTGCTTTGATCGTGCTCATGCAGGTATTCGATCGGGTCTTCCACCGTCAGGATGTGACCGGCTCGCCGACGCGCCCGTTCGCGCACCAAAGCGGCCAGGGTCGTGCTTTTGCCGGAACCCGCGGCACCGACGATGAGCACGAGTCCGCGCGGCAGCAGCGACAACTCGCGCACCGTCGCGGGCAGGCCGAGGGTTTCCGTTGGGGGCACCGTGTCGCGGATGTGCCGCGCCACCATGCCGACATGGCCACGTTCGCGGAATAGGTTGATGCGAAAGCGTCCGACGCCGGCTTCGTCCCAGGCGAGGTTGAACTCTTGCTGCGCGTCGAACGCGGCCGACTGGGCCGGCGTGAGCAGCGAACGGGCAAGCCCATCGACTTCGGCCGCGGTGAGCGCGGGGTAGCCCGGAATCGGGGCCGCGCGCATTTGAACGCGCAGCCGGGGTGGGGCGTAGGCGATCAGGAACAGGTCGGAAGCTTGTGCCGCGACCGCGGCGCGAAACAGGGCAGCGAGTTTGGGAGTGCTCATGGGCGGGCCTTTCGGTCTGGCGTCGGATGCCAGCCGGGTTCATGCTAGCGCGCGGCGCCCGGTTTGCACAGCCTGGCGGGGGCTTGGAATTTGACCGAAGGCAACGCTGAACCAGTTCCTGCGATGGCGCGCGAGGGACTTGTTCAGCGTTGCCCGAAATCAATCAAGCACGCCGCCGCGGCGCCGCTTCGGACCGCGCCTTCGAGTGTTGCGGGGTAGGGGCCGGCGACGTAGTCACCTGCGGCCCACAGACCCGGGGCAATGCGGGCGCTCGGGCGCTCGAGATCCGGCGTGCAGGCGAAGGTGGCGCGCCGCTCGGTGAGCGTGGCGACGGGCTCGAGCCTCAGGCCCAACTGGTCGCGCGCCTGCGCGAGCACGGCGGCCTCGATGTCGGCGCGCTCGCCGCGGCTGTCGCTCACGACGAAAGCGTACAGACCCGCGGGCCCGCCCAGTGCGACGCGGTCGAAGACGAATTGCGCCGGAGCTCCAGCGCCGCTGCGCAGCGCCAGCATGGGCTCGGGCAGGGCAGGCGGGGCGGCGCCTGCGCCGGCGGAGTTGGATGGCCATCGTGCATAGACGGTCGTGATGGCGGTCGCGCGCAGGGCTTTCGCGCTGCGGGCCCAGCGCTCCAGGGTGGCGGCTTCGGTAGCGCTGGGGCTGTGCGCCGCAGCGGTATGCACGAGTCGCGCGGCTTCGATGGAGGGGCAGGCGAGGATCACCTGATCGAAAACCGCACCGTCGAGCTGCCATCTCGGCTGGGTGGGGGCTGCCCCATGGCCTTCCGGCGCGAGGGTTTGCACGCGCGCGCCCAGGCGCAGCGTCTGAGCGCGCGCACGCAGCCAGTCGACGGCGGCGTCGGGAAACAGCCGGCCCAAGTCCACGCGCGGCAGCAGCAGGTCGCTCGCGCGCATGCCGGGGGCGGGCGCGGGTGCGAACAAGGCGTCTTGCAGCACCCGCAGGAACACCGCGCCGCTGGCTTCGTGTGCGGCGGTGTTGAGGGCCGAGACGCACAGCGGCTCGATGAAGCGCTCCTGCACCCGAGGCGGCAAGCCGCGCGCGAGGTCGGCCACGGTGGCGTTGGGTGCACAGCGAAACGCCGCGAGCCGCCAGCGCGCCGCGCGCGTGAGCAGCGAGCACCGCTCGCGCAGGCTCCAGCCCCGTGCACGGGCGATGCCCATCAGCGCATTCCAAGGCGCGGGCAGGTCGGGCAGCGCCACACCCTCGCCGTTGGCGTCGCGCAGCGCGAGCGGACGGCGGAGCAGCACCGCCTCGGGCGAGACGCCGACCGTGCGCATCAGCGCAAGCGTCTCGGTGTACGCGCCGATCAGGATGTGCTGGCCGTTGTCGAGCGTGAGGCTGGCGCCGGGCTCGGTTGTGCGTTCGACGCGGCGCGCGCGGCCTCCGACCTGGCGCGCGGCTTCGAACAGGGTGACGGCGTGGCCCGCCTGCGTGGCATGGACGGCTGCAGCCAGCCCGGCCCAGCCGGCGCCGACGATGGCCACGCGAGCGGGCGAGCCTGGCGCGGCCATCACATGCGCCCGAGCGCCTGCATCTTCCAGGCGAGCCAGAACTTGCGCAAGGGTGTGAGCGCGATGCGCTGATCGAGCACGCGAAAACCCTCGCGCTCGATGGCGCGCAGCAAATCGCGGTAGATGCTCGCCATCATGAGCCCGGGCTTTTGCGCGCGTCGGTCGGCTGCGGGCAATTGGGCCAGCGCCTCGTCGTAGAGCGCATGCGCGCGCTCGGCCTCGAAGCGCATCAGCGCGGCGAAACGGTCCGAGTGCTGGCGCTGGAGGATCTCTTGGGCCTTCACGTCGAAGCGCTGCAAATGGTCGATGGGCAGGTAAATCCGCCCGCGCAGCGCGTCCTCGCCCACATCGCGCAGGATATTGGTGCGCTGCAGCGCCTGGCCCAGCGTGTGCGCGTAGGCCGTGGTCGCGGGGTCGGTTTGGCCGAAGATGCGTGCGGCGACCTCGCCCACCACGCCGGCGACGAGGTGGCAGTAGCGGGACAGAGCCGCTTCGTCGAGGTAGCGCGTTTGCGTGAGGTCCATGCGACAGCCTTCGATCACGGCCTGCAGCGGTGCCTCGGTCAGGCCATACGGGGCGATATGGGGGCTGAGGGCGCGCATCACCGGGTGGCTTGGCCGGCCGGCAAAAGTTTGGTGGACTTCCCTCTGCCACCAAGCCAATTTCGCCGCCGCGACGTTGGGCTCATGCACTTCATCGACCACGTCGTCCACCTCGCGGCAGAAGGCGTAAAACGCCGTGATCGCCGCGCGCCGCTCGGGGCTCAGAAACAAAAACGCGTAATAAAAGCTGCTGCCCGAGGCGACGGCTTTTTGCTGAACGTAATCTTCGGGCTTCACGGGCAAGGCGAGGTGGGGTTTCGGAACGGCGCCGATTGTCCCATTGCCTTTGACCGCTGCGGCGCGGAGGGAATCTCAGGGTGGCGGACGCCGCATGCACAGCGCCCGCCAGAGCAGCCGCGGCACATCGCGGGCGTGCAGCCGCGGGCGCTGCTCGAGCAAGCGGTCGCCGCTCGTCGCGATCTGCTCGAGCATGCGCGCTGCGCCCTGCACGACCAGGCGCAGCTCCCAGCCCGCTCGGCCCGGCACTTCGAACGCAATTGGGGCGCCTTTTTGCAGCATTGCCCGCGTGAATTGGTGCAGTTCTGCTATCAAATTTGAGAACTCCGGGCCGCGCACGGGCGCCCGCGGGTCGACGCCGTGGTGCGCGCAGCGGTCGGCCGGCAGGTAATAGCGCTGGCGCGGCAAATCCACGCTCAGGTCTTGCCAGAAGTTGATGAGTTGCAGCGCGCTGCACACCGCGTCGCTGCGCGCCCGCGTGTCCGGGTCGTCGATGCCGTAGAGGTGCAGCATGAGCCGTCCGACCGGGTTGGCCGAGCGGCTGCAATAGTCGAGCAACGCGTCGAGATCTGCGGGCACCGCACCCGCGCGTGTCGCGCGCACGTCCTGCTCGAAGGCATCGAGCAGATGCTCGAGCGGCGCCAGCGGCAGCCGGTGTCGCGCCATCACCGCGGCCAGCGGCGCAAACACTTTGGGCCAAGCGCTGTTCTGGCGCGGGCTGCCGGCGGCGGCAGCCTGCAACTCGGCGCGGTATTCGGCCAGCCGCTGCAGGCGCGTCGCGGCATCGACCTCGCCCTCGTCGGCCAGGTCGTCCGCCGTGCGCGCATAGGCGTAAATCGCCGCGACCGCCGGCCGCAGCGCAGCCGGGCACAGCCACGAGGCGACGGGGAAGTTTTCGTAATGGGTGACCGGCGGGGCCAGCGGTTCGGCAGTCATGGGTGCTCCATTGTCGCTTGACAGGCGAGGGGGTCTTCCTCTAGATTACTAACCAGTCAGTCAGTAACTGGGTTCGGGGCGCCGTGCGCATCCGTTCCCGCATCGGTTTTCCGGGAGCACGAGATGCAAGCAGTACAAGGGCGGCACCGGTCGCTGTTTTTTTCGGACGGGCGCGGCGCGCGCGTGTGGCTCGCGCTGGGCGCGGCGCTCGCACTGGGCGCTGTGAGCGGCTGCAGCAAGCCGCCCGTGGAGGAGCCGCCGCTGCGCACGGTCAAACTCATCACGGTCGGGGTCGCGCCCTTGTCCGCGCAGCGCGAATACGCCGCCGAGGTCCGTGCGCGTGTCGAGTCGCGGCTGGGCTTTCGGGTGGCCGGCAAAATCATCCGCCGTTCGGTCGAACTCGGGCAGCGCGTGGCTGCGGGCACGGTGCTGGCGGAGATCGATCCGCGCGACTACGCGCTCGCGGCCGAGGCTGCACGCGCGCAGGTGGCAGCGGCGCAGACCCAGCGCGACCTCGCGGCGGCCGACTTCAAGCGGTACCAGGCGCTGCGCGAGCAAAACTTCATCAGCGGAGCTGAACTCGAGCGCCGCGAAACCGCGCTGAAGGCGGCCGAAGCCAGTCTGCAGCAGGCCCGAGCGCAGTTGGGCGTGCAGGGCAACCAAGCCAGCTACACCCGGCTCGTCGCCGATGCGGCTGGAGTCGTCACCGGGCTCGACGCCGAAGTCGGGCAGGTGGTTGCCGCTGGCGCGCCGGTCGTTCGCGTCGCGGTCGATGGCCCGAGAGACGTGGTGTTTCATCTGCCCGAAGACAAGCTCTCCAGCGTGCGTCGCGGCCTGGCCGTGACGGTACGCGTCTGGGGCGAAGCGCGGGAGCGCGAAGGGGTGGTGCGCGAGATTGCCGCGGCGGCCGACCCGGTCACGCGCACCTACCTGGTTCAGGTGGCTTTGCAAGGCGGGGAGCCGCCCGCCCTCGGGGCGACGGCGACGGTCGTACTGCCCGCGCCCATGGCCAGCGGCGCGCCGGTGGCGGCGATCAAGCTGCCCACCACGGCGCTGCGGCAAGAGGCCGGCCACTCGGCGGTCTGGGTGTACGACCCGCAGAGCAGCACCGTCTTGTCGCAACCGGTGGAGGTCGCCACGGCCGATGGCAACGAGGTCGTCGTCACGGCCGGCCTCAAGCCCGGCCAACAGGTGGTGGCGACCGGGGTGCATGTGCTCGCGCCCGGCCAGAAAGTGCTGGTTTATCAGGAAAAGTACCAGAATGCCGGCGCCAATCCGACCTTGGCTGCTCCTCAAATAGGAGCAAGTCAGACGTCGCCTGCGCGTGCAGCGGCTTCGGACGTGGCTCGGTGAGGTGCATATGGTTCACCACACCCACCCGGAACGGGCTTTCAACCTCTCGCGTTGGGCCATCGAGCACGACGCGCTCACCCGCTTCCTGCTCATCGTGCTCATGCTGCTGGGCATTGCCGCGTATTTCCAACTGGGCCAGGACGAAGACCCGCCGTTCACCTTCCGCGCGATGGTTGTGCGCACCTATTGGCCGGGGGCGAGTGCGCGCGAGGTGGCCGAGCAGGTGACCTACAAGCTCGAGAAGACGCTGCAAGAAGTCCCCTACGCCGATCGCATCCGCAGCTATTCCAAGCCCGGCGAGTCGCAGATCATCTTCCAGATCAAGGACTCCTCGCGCCCGTCCGACGTGCCCAACGTCTGGTACACGGTGCGCAAGAAGATCGGCGACATGCGCGGCACGCTGCCGCAAGGCGTCGTCGGGCCCTTCTTCAACGACGAATTCGGCGATGTCTTCGGCGTCATCTACGTGCTCGAAGCGCCAGGCTTCAGCCCCGCCGAGGCCAAGGTGTTCGCTGACCAGGTGCGCGACCAGCTGCTGCGCGTGCCCGACGTCGCCAAGGTCGAACTGTTCGGTGTGCAGGACGAGAAGGTCTACATCGAGCTGTCGCAAAAGCGCCTGGCCGAGCTTGGGCTCGACCTCAACGCCGTGCTCGCGCAGCTCAACCAGCAAAACGCGGTCGAGTCCGCCGGCGCGGTGCAGACGCCCTCCGAGGTGGTGCAGGTGCGGGTGGCGGGTTCGTTCAATTCGGTCGAAGACCTTGCCGCCATGCCGATCCGCGGCGCGCCCGTTTCGGCGGGCGCCGGGGCGCCGCAACTGCGGCTGGGCGACATCGCGCGCGTGTACCGCGGCTATGTCGATCCGCCGCAAATCAAGGTGCGCCACGACGGCGAGGAGGGCATTGCGCTCGGCGTCTCGATGGCCAAGGGCGGCGACATCATCCGGCTCGGCAAGGCGCTCAAAGCGGCCGCCGCGCGCATCGAGCAGGGCCTGCCCGCCGGTGTGAAACTCGTGCAAATCCAGGACCAGCCGCGCGCGGTGAGCACCTCGGTCAACGAGTTCGTGCGCGTGCTCATCGAGGCGGTGGTCATCGTGCTCGGCGTGAGTTTCGTCTCGCTCGGCCTGCACAAGAAAGCCGAAGCCGCCGGTTTGCCGCTGTGGCGGCGCTACACGCTCGACGTGCGCCCCGGCCTGGTGGTCGCGATCACCATCCCGCTCGTTCTGGCCATCACCTTCCTGGCGATGCGCTACTTCGACATCGGGCTGCACAAGATTTCGCTGGGCTCGCTCATCATTGCGCTCGGCCTCTTGGTCGACGACGCCATCATTGCCGTCGAGATGATGGTGCGCAAGATGGAGGAGGGCTACGACAAGGTGCGCGCAGCGACCTTTGCCTACGAGCTCACCGCCATGCCCATGCTCACCGGCACGCTGATCACCGCCGTGGGCTTTCTGCCCATCGGCATTGCGCGTTCTTCGGTGGGGGAATACACCTTTGCCATCTTCGGGGTCACCGTCATCGCGCTGCTGATCAGCTGGGTGACCGCGGTGTATTTCGTGCCCTATCTCGGCGTGGTGCTGCTGCGCCAGCCGCCCAAGGCTGCGGCGGCGGGCAGCGGCGAAGGCGCGGGGGGTGGGGCGGTTGCCGGCGACGGACCCCACGAGGTCTTCGACTCGCCTTTTTACAACCGCTTCCGAGCCGCGGTGACCTGGTGCGTGACGCACCGCTGGAAGACGATCGGCGCGACGATCCTTCTCTTTGCGCTGGGCATCGTCGGCATGGGCATGGTGCAACAGCAGTTTTTCCCGGATTCCTCGCGACCGGAAATCCTGGTGGACCTTTGGTTCCCCGAGGGCACCTCGTTTGCCGCCAACGAAGCGGTCGCCAAGCGGGTCGAGGCACGCCTCCGGGCCGAACCCGGCGTCACCGCCGTGAGCCAGTGGGTGGGTTCGGGTGTGCCACGCTTTTACCTGCCGCTCGACCAGACCTTTCCGCAGACCAATGTCTCGCAGCTCATTGTGCTGCCCAAGGACCTGCCCACGCGCGAACGTCTGCGCAAG
>NZ_JAEMQB010000171.1:0-4063 GCF_022759015.1 Tibeticola sp.
CCGCGAGAATGTGGACTACCAAGAGCGTCGTGTCGCGTCTGGAGAGCGGCGTGTGCACTCGTCCGACGCTAAGCACTATCAAGAAATCTGCGGACGCGGTGGGTGCCCTGGTCGAGATCCGCGTGCGGATAAGGCGGTAGCTCCCAGTTCGAGCTCTGACGCCGGACGCAAAATCGTACGTCCGCTTCGGGTCGTTACCGGTCGGTCAGCGTTTCCATGGAAAACCCTGCCTGAACTCATTTGTTGTGCGTCGCACCATCGCATCCGACCCGCCGCAAACGCCGACCATGACCATCACTTATCGTGCAAATCAAGACATCAAACATCCTGATCGCGCTCACCTCGTGACCGAGGCGGCGCAGCGTCGCGATGTACCGCTCGTAGATGGCGGCCGCATCGGGAAACGCGGCCACGGCGCGGTCGATGCTGGCCTCGCGCGCGTATCCACCGCACCTGATATCAGGTGCCTCCCTTGTGCGAGAGTGTCAGACGTTAACAATAGCGGTCTCGGACGAGGCATCACCACGGGCCTTCGCCCCCGAAACTATGCAAAGAAATTTGCTGGCTCACCTCGCCAATAGCCGCGCTCCGCCTGCGTCAAGCCGATCCTGCCCATACGAACTACGCCTAGTTGCGTACTGTCAATTCGCGCCCTAATTGAGCCAGCGATTCGCGGCGTAATAGAGCCAGTTCAGAGTGTCGATTTCGTGATCTCGAACAGGTAGTGTTTTAGCGGTTTTGAGGGTTGGTTACAAGCATTGTTTTCGGTCGTTTTTCGGTGCCGCGGATCTGATGTTGCATGTCGTTGGCTCGGTGTTGCTTGGTGGTCGTCTTGTTCACCGCGGACGCGTGACGTACGTGCACGCGGACGGCGACCGGCATCAAGACTTTGGGGTGGGGGTAGAGTCCCACCCGGCAATCGCCAATCGCTTGTAGCGCGTTCTGAGCGCCCCGGCTTGGTGCATCGGGGTCGTTTCGGTCGTCCATCATCGCCGTCGGCGAATTGCGAGTGCACGAGTTCATCGCGACGGCACTCATGCCGCCGACCGGGCGTTGGTGGTCGTGCGCTTGTCAGGCCGGGCGCTCGCCGCGGCCGGGCCGGCGGGCAGCGGCCTGGGCCGACGACGTGTCTCGCCGTCGAGAAGCACGCGGTAAGCGCCATCGCGAAGTCGATCAACGGTGGCCGCGGCGAGCAGCTTGTTGGGGAACGCGGCGCGCCACTCGTCCACATCCAAATTGCTGGTGACGATGGTGCTCGCGTGTTCGTAACGCTCGGCGATGAGATCGTGGAGATCTTCGTCCTGGGGTGTGCGTAGCGGCCGCAGACCGAAATCGTCGATGACGATGAGGGGGATCTTGGCGAGCTGCTGGAGCTTGCGATCATAGGCGTTGGTGGCGCGTGCGGCGTGCATCTGGGCCAGCAGCTTGGCCTGGGTGGTGAAGAGCACCTCATAGCCCTGACGCAACGCACAGTGCACCAGCGCCTGGGCCAAGTGACTCTTGCCGGTGCCGACCGGACCAACGATTAAAACCGGGGCTTTCTCCAGCACGAAGCGGCAAGTGGCGAGGTCGGCGATATAGGCGCGATCGATGGTGGGATTGTCGCTGAAGTCGAAGCGTTCCAGGGTCTTGTCGGAGGAGACCTGTGACTTGCGGCTGCGCTGATCGAACTGGCGTTGGTGGCGGCGAGCGACCTCGTCCTGGATGAGCAGGGCGAGGAAGTCGGTGTAGGCGAGCTTGGATTCGATGGCCTGGCGGTTGCGTGCCTCCAGAGAGTCGAGGACGCCGGACAGGCGCAGTTGTTTGAGCATGGGTTCAAGCGAAGGCATGGGGTTCATGTTGAATCTCCGGTGGTGGCGTTGGACGACGGGGGGAACGACGTTGTGGTTGGGGGTGGTGGCTAGTGCATCCGATCGGCGCCGTGGCGGCTGAAGCGCCCGGCGCCGAGGTAGGGTGCTTCCAGCGCGGGGAACTCGGCCAGCTCGAGTTGCTGGTCGAAGCCGTTGCTGAGAATCTGCTTGACGCTGCGATAGGTCGGGGTGCCGAAGTTCAGCGCCCGGGCGCAGGCGGCCTCGAGTCGTTTGCTGCCGAAGCTCTCGCCCAGGCGCAGCAGGCCTTGCGCGGCGCGCAAGTGATCGAGGACGCGGTCGCCAAACAGACTTTCGACCACCGCTTGGCAGGCCGGCCCGACCCGCTCGGCTTGCTTCAAGCAGAACTGCGGGTCGCGCATCAGGAAGGCCACGGCATCCGGCGGCAGGTGTTCGTCGACGGTGGATCGGGTGCCGGGCTTGAACAGCCGGGGATGCACGGCGACCAGATCGTGGTCGCGATAGATGCGCAGCGCACTGGGGGCGATTTCCAGCCACAACTCTTGCCCGATCAGCGCGAACGGAGCCGAGTAGTAGCAATACTCAAACTGGACGTGGCAGTTAGGGTGCAGCTTGGCTTTGGCCCACGCCGGGCACTCCGGCGCGATCGCGGGCAGCGGCTGCAGCATCGCCTGCTCGGTCTCGGTGAACAGCTTCAACGGCCGCTCGCGGGTGCTGCCGTGGATCCGATTGCCGGCCTCGCCCATGACCCACTCGCGCAGCTGCTCGTTGCCGTGCTCCAGGCTGTGAAACTCGCGCAGCGGCACGAAGCTCGACTTGACATATTTCACCCCCGATTCCACCCGCCCCTTTTTTTTGGGGTCTCGCACCGGACACGGGTCGATGCGAAAGGAGTAGCCCAACGCGAGCTGGCCATAGGCCCGCTGCACCTCGGGCTCGTAGTAACAGGCTCGGGTGATGGCGCACTTGGGATTGTCGATCCGCACCGAGCGCGGAATACCGTTGAACCACTCGAACGCGTGACGGTGACAGGCAAGCCAGGTCTCGACCTTCTGGTTGCGCACCAACTCGGCATATTGATGACGACACCAAGCCAACGTCATCACAAAGATCCACGTCTTGAAGGCGTCGCCGGTCCGGCGGTCGGTGATTGCGGGCCCCTGGCCGAAATCCACCTGCGCACTCTCGCCGACGGCGAAATCGAGCATCACCGTGGCCTGCGGCGTGGACGGCACCTCGCGCTCGAGGAAGCGGTACACCGCGTGCACACTGCCGCCGTAGCCATGGTTGCGCACCAGGGCCCGGTGCATGGTCGTGGCCTGGATCCCCTGGGCATGCCAGGCGAGCAGATTCTCCCGGAACGGCTCGACACTGGACAGATTCTGCGGCGGACGCTGCGGCGTACCGAGCCCGGCGGCCAAGCTCGCGTCGTCGGGCATCGGACCGGCGGGGTCCAGCCAGCCGCGTTGCGCCGCGCACTCCCGCAGCGAGGCGACCTTTACCCTGCCCACCCGCTCCGCACGAGCGATCGCCCGGTCGGTCTCGCCCAACCGCAGCCGTTGAATAACCTGACGGTACTGATGCATCTCGAACCTCCTGTTGCCCATCGCGCCCCCTTCGAGCAAAAAGCCCGGAGGGTAACTCGATCACGGAAGTTCGAAATCGCGAACCGCTACACCTTGAATGGCTCCATTAGGCCGCGAATCCAGTGGCCTCATTCGGCCGCGAATCGCCTGGCTCTATTAGGCCGCGAATCCAGTGGCCTCATTCGGCCGCGAATCACCTGGCTCCATTAGGCCGCGAATGGAATGGCTCCATACGCGCGCGAATTAACAATAAGCATGTCATCTTCAGAATCGATTGCCACAATATCGTGGAAGAGCAAGTGTTGGATCGTCGCTCGAATGTCGATGGCGTGCTGATTTCGTACAACTGGGGGATGGATACGCGATGGGTGTACTGGCTTGTGCAAGACGGCGGTTACAAGTTTGCAGAATATCAAACGGGGAACGAATTTGAACGTAACTACTGGGACACCAGTTTAAGGGTTACCCAGCGGATGTCATCTCCCCGTCCCGCTGCTCAATACGAAATTAAAGTACTGAAGTCGCAGCCTCGGAACTTCATCATCAAGAACGAGCTCGTTGCCATCGACAGAACGACTGACCAGATTCTCGGCCGTAAGGTTGTACTGTTCATGTATGCGGGCTGGATCAGTCGATTTCTAAATTGGA
>NZ_JAEMQB010000093.1:0-8616 GCF_022759015.1 Tibeticola sp.
CCGCTTTGACGTCCCAAAACACGCCCGAGGGCGTTGCAAATGCGCGCCGTAGCCCGAGCTACGGCTGTGCTTTGCGCCTACTCGGGCGCGTTTTGGGGCGCCCCTTCGGGCACGCCCAATTCCCTCTCAGCCTCTGAGCGCGGCGCGCCTTTCCATCCCGATCGCGACTTTCACCGAAGAGGTATCAACGATGGCCGTGTCCCTGTTTCCGCCCCGCGCCGAGGCGCTGTTTCCGGTCCCTGGGGTTCGAATTGGTGTGACCGAGGCGGGCATCCGTAAGCCTGGGCGCAAGGACTTGACAGTGTTCCTGCTCGACGATGGGGCCGCGGTCGCCGGCGTCTTCACGCAAAACCGGTTCTGCGCGGCGCCGGTGCAGGTTTGCCGGGATCATCTCGCATGCGGCGCGGGGATCCGGGCCTTGGTGATCAATACCGGCAACGCCAATGCCGGGACGGGCCAAAGCGGGCTGGTCCATGCGCGCGCGACTTGCGTGGCCTTGGCGCGACTGCTCCAGGTGGCGCCGGAGCAGGTGCTGCCGTTTTCCACCGGCGTCATCATGGAGCCGCTGCCGTTCGATCGCATCGAGGCGGGGCTCCCCGCCGCGGTGGCCAACGCCGCCGCCGATCACTGGCTGCGTGCGGCCGAGGGCATCATGACGACAGACACGGTGCCCAAGGCGGCCAGCCGCCGGGTGCGGCTGTCGGGCGGGGAGGTGACGATCACGGGCATCGCCAAGGGTGCCGGCATGATTAGGCCCAACATGGCGACGATGCTGGGCTTCATCGCCACCGACGCGTGCATCGACCCGGCGATGATGCAAGCGCTCGTTTCGGAGCTGGCAGAAGCCTCCTTCAACCGTATCACGATCGATGGCGACACCTCGACCAACGATTCCTTCCTGCTCGTCGCCACGCAAAAGGCCATGCATACACCGATTCGGGACGCAGCCAGCGAGGACGGTCGCCGCTTGAGGGCGGCTTTGCTGGAAGTGGCGCAGACCTTGGCGCAGGCGATCGTCCGCGATGGCGAGGGCGCGACCAAATTCATCACCGTCCGTGTCGAAGGCGGCGCGAGCGCCGAAGAGTGCCGGAAGGTCGCATATGCGATCGCCCACTCGCCGCTCGTGAAGACGGCGTTCTACGCGAGCGACCCGAACCTGGGCCGGATCCTGGCGGCGGTGGGTTATGCCGGCATCGTTGATTTGGATCAGACCCGGATCGATCTGTACCTCGACGACGTGCATGTCGTGACCGGCGGCGGGCGTCACCCGGACTATTCGGAAGCGGACGGGCAGCGCGTGATGAAGCAGGCCGAAATTCAGGTTCGCGTCGGTCTGGGGCGGGGGACTCATGCCGAGACGATCTGGACCTGCGACCTGAGTCACGACTACGTTTCGATCAACGCGGATTACCGTTCTTGAAGCGCAGGCGTAAGCCGAAGGGAACCGATCGATGGATCCGCGTTGGGAACATTTGCTGCGTCGTGCGGAACAGATGTTCGATCGCCTCGAGGCGATCCTGCCGCAGCCCCTGTCTCCACCCAATTGGAGCGAAGCGATCGCCTGGCGTTACCGTAAGCGGGCGTCGGGCCATGGCGCGCTCGAGCCGGTGCGGCACCTCGCGCCGCTGCGGCTCGAGGATCTTCGCGCGGTCGACGAGCAAAAAGAGCGCGTGGTCGCGAACACGCGGCAGTTCGTCCGAGGTCTACCGGCGAACAACGTGCTGCTCACCGGTGCGCGGGGTACGGGCAAGTCCTCGTTGATCAAGGCGTGTTTGAATGCGTTCGCCGATCAGGGGCTGCGGCTGATCGAAGTCGACAAGGCCGACCTGACCGATCTGCCCGACATCATCGACCTGGTGGCTTCGCGGCCCGAGCGTTTCATCATCTTCTGCGACGACCTGAGTTTCGAGGAGGGTGAGAGTGGCTACAAGGCCCTCAAGTCGGTGCTCGATGGGTCGGTCGCGGCGGCTTCGCCCAACGTGCTGATTTATGCGACCAGCAACCGCAGGCACCTCTTACCCGAATACATGCGTGACAACCTGGAAGCGACGCGGGGCCCCGGTGGCGAGCTGCATCCGGGCGAGGTCGTGGAAGAAAAGATCTCGCTGTCCGAGCGCTTTGGCCTTTGGGTGAGTTTTTACCCGTTCGGGCAGGAAGAGTATCTCGCGATCGTGGGTCAGTGGCTCGCGGCGCTGGGCGCCACGGACGCAGAGATCGCGGCGGCGCGGCCGCAGGCGCTGGTTTGGGCGCTCGAGCGAGGCTCGCGCAGCGGACGGGTTGCGTATCAGTTCGCGCGGGATTTCATGGGCAAGCGCGGCGTCTCGGCATGAGGTCTTCCTCGCCGGTGCTCCGTGTCGACCCTGAGCGCCCCCGGGACGCGGCGGACGGCGAGCGTCCGATCACCGATGTCGCGGTGGGCATCTTGGTCGATCCGGCCGGGCGTTTTCTCATGACCAGTCGCCCCCCTGGCAAGCCCTATGCCGGGTACTGGGAGTTTCCGGGCGGCAAGGTCGAGCCCGGCGAAAGCGTCGAAGCGGCGCTGGCGCGGGAACTGCGCGAGGAACTGGGCATCTCGGTTGAAGCCTGCACGGTCTGGCGCGAGGAGGTGGTGGACTACCCCCATGCACTGGTGCGTTTGCACTTTTGTCGGGTGCAGCGATGGACGGGAAGTCTGCAAATGCTCGAAGGCCAGCAGGCCTCGTGGGAAACCCTGCCCGTGCAGCTCGCCCCGATTCTCCCCGGCTCGCTGCCGGTGCTGCGTTGGCTCGCCGAGGCCCCGGTCGAATCGCTCTCAAAATAAGAGCAAGAAGTGACCGATTGATGCCGGCAACAGCGTCAAAAACCTGAATTTTTCCCGGATTCGGGCGGTTCAGCCTCGGCCGGCGCGTCCTCGCGGCTGGGCAGCCGGAATTGCTCGCTGGCCCAGGCGCCCAAGTCGATCTGGCGGCAGCGGGCGCTGCAAAACGGGCGGTACGGATTTTCAGGGCCGTACACCGCCGGCCCCCCACACGCGGGGCAGCGGACGATCCGGGGTCGGGCTGGGGGTTCGACGGGCTCGGGCGCACACACGGTGTTGGCTCCGGCGTTCAGGCGCAGAGGGTGAGGTCGAAGCTGACGTCGTCGTGCGTGGCGACGAGGCGGTTTTCAGGCCCCATGCGCAACAGCCGAACCGAGACGAGCAGCCGATTGCCACTGATTTCGGGAACCAACCCCAGTTCCGGCGCCAGCCGCAGCCGCAGGAGCTGAAACGTTTTGCCCTGTGGAAGCGTCTGCTGAAATTGCCCGGCCGTCGCAACCACCCGCTGCGGCATGCCCGACTCGCGCAGCATGCGCAACAGCATCCGTACCGAGCGCGCCAGAGGTTGCAAACACGCCGTCCACGCCTGCAAGTCGCGTTGGCGGTCTTCGGCGTCGAGGTGTTGCCAGGCGTGATAGGACGGCAGATCGAATTCGAAGGTTCCACCCGGAATGGCCGCGCGGCTGCGCACGCTCATGAGCCAGTCGTTTTCCGTCAGGGTGTGACCGGTCTTTCCAGACAGCGCTGCGAGATCGGCAAAGCAATGGTCGAGCCCCGCGATGACCTCGTCGAGCGCCC
This sequence comes from Tibeticola sp., assembly GCF_022759015.1. NCBI lineage: Bacteria > Pseudomonadati > Pseudomonadota > Betaproteobacteria > Burkholderiales > Comamonadaceae > Tibeticola > Tibeticola sp. The sequence continues at coordinate 3,596 of NZ_JAEMQB010000093.1, forward strand.
GCTCCGAGATGGCGGGGTTGCCGCGGTAGCCGTTGAGCACCTGTTTTTGCCGCTCCAGATCCTTGAGCACCTCGGACTTCAGGTCGGCCCGGGTCGCGACGTCCATGATTTCGAACAGCGTGACCAAGGCGAAATGGTGGTCGATGGGCGAAACACGCGGAATCAGGACATCGAGCCGGTCCAGCAGATGCTGCAGCCGAAGATAGGTCCGGATGCGTTCGTTGAAAGGGTATTCGTACAGAATCACGCGGGTGCTTTCGCCGAAGGCGCTGTTTCAGTGAGAAGGTCGGAATCGCTGAACATCATAGCCCGATGCAAGCAGCGAGCTGCGCAACCGAACGACGCAGTTCGTCGAGGCTCACGCCTTCGTTGAAGACGACGGCGTCGGCGGCGGCCAATCGCTCCTGCCGGCTGGCCTGTGCATCGATGATGCGTTGAACCTCGTCGGCACGCAGCCCATTTCGGGCGCAGACCCGTGCGATTTGCGTTTCGGTGCGGCAATCGACGACGATGATGCGATCCAGCCGCGGTCGCCACCGGCGCGACTCGACCAGCAGCGGAATGTCCAACACGATGCAGCGCGCGCCCGCAGCTTCCTGGCGCGCGACTTCCTGCGCAATTTCCCGTGCCACCAGCGGGTGGACGATGGCTTCGAGATCGGCCTTGGCTTGGGCATCGGAGAAAACGAGGCTGCGCATACGCGCGCGGTCCACAGCCCCCTCGGGCGTGATCAGCTCAGGCCCAAAGCGTCGGGTGATGTCGGCGATGGCCGCACCACCGGGCGCCGTGACCCGGTGCGCGACGGCGTCGGCATCGATGATCGCGGCACCGAGTGCCTGCAGCATCGCAGCGACCGTGCTTTTGCCGCTGCCGATGCCTCCGGTCAGGCCGACATGCCAGCTTGCCGCCGCTTCCAAAGCCGCTCCTCAGAGGCCCAGTGCCCGCAGGATGCTCTGCGGGCCAAACACCATCGCCGTCAACCCGGCGCCAGCGAGGAAGGGGCCGAAGGGAACATAGCCTCCTTCCCGCAAGCCGCTGTTGAGTTTGAGCGCGATGCCCACGAGCGCGCCGATGATGGACGCCATGAGGATCATCGGCACCAAAGCCTGCCAGCCAAACCAGGCCCCGAGCGCTGCGAAGAGCTTGAAGTCTCCAAAACCCATGCCTTCTTTGCCCGTGACCAGCTTGAAGCTCCAGTAAACCAGCCACAGCGACGCATAGCCGGCGGCAGCGCCCCAGACGGCGTCGTGCAGGGTCAGATCGATCCAGCCCAGGTCGCTCGCGATCAGGCCGGCCCAGAGCAGCGGCAAGGTCAACGAGTCCGGGAGGAAGGTGGTGTCCCAATCGATCAGCGCCGCTGCGAGCAACACGGTGGCGAAGAAGATCCAGGCAGCCGCCGTCGGCGTCAAGCCCCAACGCCAGAGGCAGCCCGCAAACACCGCCGAGACGGCCAGCTCGACCAAGGGATAGCGCAGGCTGATGCGGGTGTGGCACTGCGAGCACCGTCCGCGGAGCGCAAGGTAGCTCAGGACCGGAATGTTTTCGTACCAACGGATGACATGCCCGCAGTGCGGGCAGGCCGAGCGAGGGACGGCCAGATTGAAGGGCTCGGCGGAGGGCGCTGGCGCGCCGGTGAGCTGGGCGCACTCGGTGGCCCAGGCGCGCTCCATCATCTTGGGCAGCCGGTAGATGACGACATTCAAAAAACTGCCCACGAGCAGACCCAAAACGGCGGCCAATGCCGCCGCGATACTGGTGTCCATCGCCATCAGACGACCTGCCCCAGTTTGAAGATCGGCAGGTACATCGAGACCACGATGCCCCCGATGATGACGCCGAGGAACACGATGATGATGGGCTCCATCAGGCTCGAGAGACCCGCGACCATCTCGTCGACCTCGGCCTCGTAGAAGTCGGCCGCCTTGCCCAGCATGTGGTCGAGTGCACCCGATTCCTCGCCGATCGCCGTCATCTGCAGCACCATGCTCGGGAACAGGTTGGCGTTCCCCATGGCCGCCGTGAGGCTGCTGCCGGTGCTCACCTCTTGCTGGATTTTGCGGGTGGCTTGCGCGTAGACCGAATTGCCCGAGGCGCCGCCCACCGAGTCGAGCGCCTCGACCAGAGGGACGCCGGCGGCAAACATCGTCGACAGCGTTCGGGTCCAGCGCGCGACGACGGCTTTTTCGATCAAAGGGCCAAAGATGGGGATTTTCAACAGCAGCCGGTCCATGAACATTTGCACCTTCTCGCTGCGCTTCCAGGCTTGCATGAAGAAGTAAAACGCCGCGCCCAGGCCGCCAAAAATCAGCCACCAGTACTTCACGAAGAATTCGCTCATCGCAATCACGAAGAGCGTCGGTGCCGGCAGGTCTGCGCCGAACGAGGTGAACACCTGCTTGAACGCGGGAATGACGAAAATCATGATGACGGTCACGACCACGAAGGCGACGACGATCACGGAGATCGGGTACATCAGCGCCGAGCGGATCTTCGACTTGATCGCCTCGGTCTTCTCCATGTAGGTCGCCAACCGGTCGAGCAGGGCTTCGAGAATACCGGCCGCCTCGCCCGCCTCGACGAGGTTGCAATAAAGGCTATCGAAGTACATCGGGTACTTGCGGAACGCGGCGCTCAGCGAGGTGCCGGTCTCGACGTCGGCACGGATGTCGTTGAGCAGCTTGGTCACGCTCGGGTTCGGGTTGCCCCGCGCCACGATGTCGAACGACTGCAACAGCGGAACGCCGGCCTTCATCATCGTGGCGAGCTGCCGCGTGAAGAGCGCAATGTCCTTGGGCTTGATGCGCTTGCCGCCACGCATCCGCCGCTTCTTGATCTTCGTCGGCAGGATGCCTTGCCGACGAAGCATGGCCTGGACCTGGTTCTCGCCAGCCGCCCGGGTTTCGCCGCGGACGGTTTTCCCGCTGCGGTCTTTGCCTTCCCACTCGAACACGAGTTCCTGTGCGCTCTTAGCGGCTGTGGCCATGCCGTTCTCCCTTGAATTCCATGCGACTGTTCACTCGTTCAGACATTGGTCACCGCCAGCACCTCTTCGAGCGTCGTCAGACCCTGGCGCACCTTGAGCAAGCCCGACTGCCGCAGCGAGCGGACGCCCTCGCGCTCGGCCTGCTCGGCAATTTCCATCGCGCTGCCGTCGCGCAGGATGATGCGCTGAATCTCCTCGCTGATCGGCATGACCTGATAGATGCCGACGCGACCCTTGTAGCCTTCGTTGCAACTGGCGCAGCCGACCGCCCGATAAGGTACCCAGCTCCCATCGAGCTCCTCCTCCCGGAAACCCGCGTCGAGCAGCGCTTCGCGCGGCAAGTCGACGGGCGTTTTGCACTTGGGACACAGGCGGCGCGCCAGGCGCTGCGCCGTGATGAGGATGACGCTCGAGGCGATGTTGAAGGGCGCGATGCCCATGTTGCGCAGCCGGGTGAGCGTCGCCGGTGCGTCGTTGGTGTGCAGGGTCGACAGGACGAGGTGGCCGGTCTGGGCAGCCTTGATGGCGATGTCGGCGGTTTCGAGATCGCGGATTTCGCCGACCATGATGATGTCGGGATCCTGCCGGAGGAAGGCTTTGAGTGCCGAAGCGAACGTCAGGCCGGCCTTTTCGTTGACGTTGACCTGGTTGACGCCGGGGAGGTTGATTTCCGACGGGTCTTCCGCGGTCGAGATGTTGACCCCCGGCTTGTTGAGCAGGTTCAGGCAGGTGTAGAGCGAGACCGTCTTGCCCGAGCCCGTCGGCCCGGTGACCAGAATCATGCCGTAGGGGCGTTCAATCGCCTGCAGCAGGCGCTGCTTTTCTTCGGGCTCGTAGCCCAGGGCATCGATACCGAGTTTGGCGCTGCTCGGGTCGAGAATCCGGATGACGATCTTCTCGCCGAACAGCGTGGGCAGCGAACTCACCCGGAAATCGATGGTTCGGTTCGGCCCCACCTTGAGTTTCATGCGTCCATCCTGCGGCACGCGCTTCTCCGAGATGTCCATCTTGGAGATGACCTTGATCCGCGAGGCGAGCTTTTCCTTGATGGCGACCGGCGGCGAGGTGATTTCCCGCAGCACGCCGTCGATTCGGAAGCGTACGCGGTAGTTGAACTCGTAGGGCTCGAAATGCAGGTCCGACGCGCCCATGTTGACCGCGTCGACCAACATTTTCTGCAGGAAGCGGACCACCGGGGCGTCATCGACTTCCGAGCTGACCGCGTCGGTGTCGTTGTTGCCTTCCTCCGCGGTCTCGACATCGAAATCGAAGTCCGCCCCGATGACTTGTTCCAGCGATTCGCTGGCCGATTTGGTGACCTGTTCGACGAGACGGGTCAGCTTGTCGTATTCGGCGATGATCCAGTCCACCCCGAGCTGGGTGCGGAACTTGATCTGTTCGGCGACCTTGGTGTCCGACGGGTCGGCCGTCGCCACGATCAGTTGGTTACCGCGCTTGCTCAGCGGCAGCACGCGGTGTTCAGCGCAAAATTTCGCATCGAGCAAGCCCTTGGGCAGCCGATCGACATCGACCGCCTCGAGATCGATCAGCGGCACCGCAAAAGCGGTTGCGATGGTGTGCGCGAGGTCGGCGGCCGAGACGGCGCCCGAACTCGTCAACTCGACGATGAAATTGGTCTTGCCAGACTGGGCTTTCCGATAGAGGTCTTCAGCCAGCTTCTGACTGAGCTTGCCAGCCATCACCAGCGCACGGGCCAGCCCGGGAAGGGCGACGCCGCTGGGGCTGGTGATCGGGGATTCGTTGATGGCCATTCAGCGCAGTGGTTCTGTCACAACACAATGAGATCGAGCGATCTTCGCTGATTGGTGTCTGGCTGTAAACCTCGCGCAGGGGCGCAACGTGCCGAAGTTGGCAGCCAGTCGCCTCGAAGCGACAGCGTCGCAGGCCGCTGGTCCGCGTTGCCTCGACCCGTGCCAACAAAAAGCCCCGCGAAAGCGGGGCTGATCTGGCGCAGGGCGCACCTGCTGAAATCTGGTCGGGGTGAGAGGATTCGAACCTCCGGCCTCTACGTCCCGAA
>NZ_JAEMQB010000056.1:0-7774 GCF_022759015.1 Tibeticola sp.
GCGCTGCTTTGTGGCGCTGGGTTTGGCCAACATCTTCCTCGCGCGCCAGCGCCTCATGGCATAGGTGCGCCCAAAATGGGCGCAGAGCGCATGCGCCAAGCAAAATTGAGTCCAATCGGGCTCGGATTGGTGCCATTTGGACTCACCAATCTCATAATGTGCAAGCTCGGCACTCGGCTCATCGCTGACCGGGCGAAATTGGGGGGGTGTTCAGCGTTGCCTTAGGATGATCGCCCTGCACTCCGCCCAAGCGCACCCAGTCGACGACCCCACCCGCGAACACCAAGGCCTGCGGCGCGTGGGCTGGCTGCGTGCGGCCGTACTGGGGCGGTCTGCGTTGCCCTAGGGCGGCGTGTCATCATCGCCGACTCCGCCCCATGACCACTGCCTGTTTCATGACCGTGACGTTCAACCACCCCGTGCTCTCCGCCTTGTTGCCGGTGGGGCTGTTGATCGGCGTCGGGTTCGTCGCGGGGCGGCTGCGCGTCATTCGGGCGGAGTCGGTGCGCGACCTCTCCAACCTGGTGTTTCTGGTGCTGGCCCAGGCGCTGCTGTTTCGCACCATGAGCACGGTGCGCATCGAGCGGCTGGACTTTGGCGCGATGGCGCTCTACCACGCAGTCGCGGCGGTGTTGTTTTTCGCGGTGCTGGCGCTGCGGGGTTGGGACAGCCGCGCCGCGGTGCTGGCGCTGGCGTCGATCTTCAGCAACACGGTGATGATCGGCGTGCCGCTGGTGGGGCTGGCGTATGGCGAGGCGGGGCTGGTGCAGTTGTTTACCTTGATTTCCACGCATGCGCTGGTGCTGCTGACGCTGGCGACCGTGGTGCTGGAACTGCTCTCGGCCCGCGAGCGCGCACGCGAGCCCGGCGCGGCACCGCGGCACCTGGCGCGAACGGTGGCGCGGGCGGTGCGGAACGCAGTGATTCACCCGGTGCCGCTGCCCATCCTCGCCGGCCTGCTGTATGCGCAGACCGGCTGGGGTTTGCCGCCGGTGGTGGATCGGCCGCTGCAACTGCTGGGCAATGCGTTTGGGCCGGTGGCGCTGGTGCTGGTGGGCGTGACGCTGGCGCAGACGGCGGTGGGCGCGCAGCTCAAAGGGGCGCTGGCGATTGCCGCAGTCAAGACCTTCGTGCACCCGATGCTGATGGGGCTGGCGGGCTGGGCCGCGGGCCTGCGCGGATTGCCGCTGGCGGTGATGGTGGTGGCCGCCTCGCTGCCGATCGGGGCGAATGTGTTTTTGTTCTCGCAGCGCTACCGGCGCGCCGAGGCACTGGTGACGGCGAGCGTGGCGGTATCGACCGCGCTGGCGCTGGTCAGTGTGTCGCTGGCGATGGCGCTGGTGCCATATCTGCCGCAGTAAGGCCGCCGCCGCTGGCGCTGTCAGGGCGCGAGGCGTTCGCGCACCCAGACGCCGTTTTCGAGGCGGTAGCGCAGCCGGTCATGCAGGCGGCTCCGACGGCCTTGCCAGAACTGCCACTGATCGGGCTTGAGACGGTAGCCGCCCCAGTGCGGCGGGCGCGGCGGGTTGAGCATGAATTTCGCGCCGTATTTGGCCGCGGCGGTGACGAGCACGCTGCGGTCGGGGATGACTTCGCTTTGCGGGCTGGCCCAGGCGCCGATGCGGCTGTCGAGCGGCCGGCTGTGGAAATACGCGTCGCTCTCTTCAGGGCTGACTTTCTCGACCACGCCTTCGATGCGCACCACGCGCTCGAGCTCGACCCAATGAAACTGCAGCGCGGCGTAGGGGTTGCCGGCGAGCTCCTGGCCTTTACGGCTGTGGTAGTTGGTGTACCAGACAATGCCGCGCGCGTCGTAGCCTTTGATGAGCACCACGCGCGTGCTCGGGCGCAGGTCTGGCCCGACGGTGGCGAGCGTCATGGCGTTGGGCTCGGGAATTTCGGCGCGGATGGCTTCCTCGAGCCACTGCTCAAACTGTTTGAGCGGGTCGGCGTGCGAGTGGGCCTCGCTGAGTTCGGCCTTCTCGTAGCTCTTGCGCAACTGCGCGAGGTGGCGGGCGGTGTCGGTCATGGACGTGGGGTCTTTCGGAGGTGGCGTCAACGCAGGCTCGTACCGGACGATGCCTCGTCGGGCCGCTCGATGAGTTCGATTTTGTAGCCATCGGGGTCGGTGATGAAGGCGATCACCGTGCGGCCGCCTTTGACCGGGCCGGGTTCGCGCGTGATGGTGCCGCCAGCGGCGCGGATTCGGTCGCAGGCGGCGTAGATGTCCGGCACGCCGATCGCGATGTGGCCGTAGGCCGTGCCGATTTCGTAACGATCCACGCCCCAGTTGTAGGTGAGCTCGATCTCGGCTTGCGCGGGGTTTCCACCTTCGTAGCCGAGGAAGGCGAGCGAGTATTTGTATTCGGGGTTCTCTGAGATGCGCAGCAGCGTCATGCCCAGCACCTGGGTGTAGAAGTCGATCGAACGCTGCAGGTCACCGACCCGCAACATGGTGTGCAAAATGCGCATCGAAAACTCCAGGACTTCGGGGTTCAAGGGGCGTGCAGCGGAAGCGGTGCAGGACGCGATAAAACACCCCCTGCGCCGACGAGCACGATTCAACGAGAGCATATCCGCGCACCGCCCAGTGCACGCCCCGAGCGCCGCGCGGCGGCGGGAGTGCAGCGGCTTGAGCCCGGCGCGCCAGCGTCACATGGGGCTGAAACGGTCGAGGGTCGACCTGGTGGCCTGCCGCGACGATGCGGTCTGCCAAGCGCTGGTGCAGCGTGAGCAGACCCTCGGGTACGGCCACGGGCATCCAAACGGCAATGCCATGTGGCCACAGCGCGTAGCGGTCGCCCTCGAGGTCGAAAAGGGTGCAAGCGACTTTGAGTCGTCGAATCCAGCGCGGCAACTCGGACTCGGGCACGGCACCCAGGTAGTGCAGGGTCAGGTGCAACTGCGCCGCATCGCCCAGCCGCACCCCGCGGGGCCAGGCTCCAAGCGCCTGCCTCGCCCGCAGCGCCGATCGGGTCCGGCCGGCCGGCCACAGGGCGATAAAGAGGCGGCGTGTCGGCGGGGACGTGTCCGGGGACGGGGGCACCGGCGACGGGTCTGAGCGTGAGTGTGCGGCCATGGCGACGTGAACTACTGCGCGTGTCCGAGGTTTATGTCGTTCCTTTGGACCACGAAGGCCCACCGTCTTCGTTGAGAATCATCGGTTATCTTCAAAACCATGATTCCACGCCGTCTATTTCTCAAGGGTATCGCCCCGCTGACTTGGCCGCTGCCTGCGGCGCTGGCCGGCTCGGCTGCGGCTGCAGCGGCATCCGGCTCGTCGCTGGACGGCGCGCCGCGCACGACCCAGGCTGCTGCGCCGCTGCAGTCCCTGGCGTTTTATTACGGAGCGCAAATTCCGTTCGACGAACTGTCGGCGTTCGACGGCGTCGTGCTCGAGCCTGAACATGCGCTGGCGGCGGACCCGGCAGTCGTCGCGCGGCTCGCGCCGCAGACGCTCGCGATGGCCTATGTCTCGCTCGGAGAGGTGCAGGCGAGCCGGCCCTACGCGGCCGATCTGCCCGCAGGTGCGGTGGCCGGCCGCAACCCCGAATGGGATGCCCAAATCATCGACCAGACCCATGCGCGTTGGCCGGCCTTTGTGGTGGAGCGAATCATTGCACCGCTTTGGAAGGCAGGCTTTCGGGCATTCTTCCTCGACACGCTGGACTCCTATCACCGCATCGCGAAAACCGACGCCGCGCGCTTACAGCAGGCGCAGGCCTTGCGGGCCACGCTGCGGGGACTGCAGCAGCGATACGAGGGCATTCGTTTCCTGCTGAACCGCGGTTTCGAGCTGGTCGATGCCGAACTCGCCCCCAGCGTGCTCGCGGTCGCCGCCGAGTCGCTGTTCCAGCGCTGGGACCCACAAAGCCGTCGTTACGGCGAAGTGCCCGAGGCCGACCGCCGTTGGCTGTTGGACCGCTTTGCCGAGCTGCGCAGCCGTTACGGGATTGCGGGCGTCGCCATCGACTATTGCGCCCCCGCCGAGCGGCCGCTGGCCCGGCAGACCGCGCGACGCATCGCCGATGCGGGATTGATCCCTTGGGTTGCCGAACCCTCCCTGACGAGTCTTGGGGTGAGCACGATCGAGGTGCTGCCGCGCAAGGTTTTGCTGCTGCACGCCAACCCAGACGGCAATACGCCGGATCTGCAGGCCGAAAGCGCCCATATGTATGGCGCACTGCCGCTGGAATACCACGGCTTCGTCCCCGAATACCGATACGTTGGCGATGCGACGCCGGTGGAAGGGCCGCTGGCCGGCCGCTACGCGGGCGTGGTGTTGTGGTCCGACCGATCCGAGGTGCCCGAGCCCGCGCGCGCCTTGCTTCGGCTGGCGCGCGAGCAGGGTGTGCCCTGTGTCATTCTGGGGCAGAGTGAACCCGCCTTGTTGCGCGATTTTGGCTTGCAACCCGGGGTCGATGCCCTGCCTGGGCCGATTCGGGTGCAGCGTCCACCAGCGGCCCCCGCGGGCGAGGCGCTGCCGCTGATCGCTCCAACCGATACGGTGGAGTTGGCGGCGGGGGCGGGCAGCGAAGTTTGGCTTTCGGCACTAGCCCGCGATGGTCGCCGCATGGACGGCGCGGCCATCACGCCCTGGGGCGGCTACGCACTGGGCAACTTCGGCGTCTTCAATTTGCCTGGGGCTGCCGGCGTGCGCTGGTCGGTCGATCCGATCGAGTTTTTCCGCCGTGCGCTGCGCGTGAGCGACGCGCCGATGCCCGACGTCACCACCCGCGTCGGGCGGCGGGCGTTTTTCGTGCATTTCGATGCCGATGGCTGGGTCAACCGCTGCGACCGACCCGGCTCCCCGCTGGTCGCGGAGGTGCTGTTGCGTGAGTACATCGAGGTCTACCGCACGCCGATTCTGGGCGCTGCGGTCGTGGCCGAGATTTCGAAAGAAGGGGTCTACCCGGAGACGGCTGAAGCCGGGCAGCAATGGGCGCGTCGGCTCTTTGCCTTGCCCTTCGTCGAAGCCGGCAGCCACAGCTGGAGCCATCCGTTCGACTGGGTCGTGGCCGCAGGCGAGCAGAGCAGCCACCGTCCCTACAACCCGCTCAAATACGGCGCCTACCTGCCGGTGCCGGGCTATCGCTTCAGCACCGAGACCGAGGTTGTCGGCTCGAAGAGCTGGATCGAGCAAAACCTATTGCCACCCGGGAAGGCGTGCAGCATGTTCCTCTGGCCTGGGGATTGCAATCCCCCCGTCAGCGCGGTTGCCGCGGTGTATGCCGCGGGCATGGGCAACATCAACGGCGGCGGGGCGACGATCACACGCTCGGCACCGACCCTCTGCAATGTCTGGCCGCTGGGGATCCCGAAAGGGGGCCGTTGGCAGGTGTATGCGCCGATGTCGAACGAACAGACCTACACGAACAATTGGACCGGCCCGTTTTTTGGCTTCGAGCGCGCCATCGAAACCTTCGAGCTCACCGACGCGCCGCGTCGGCTCAAGCCGATCAACCTCTACTTTCATCCCTACGTGGTCTCGAATGCTGCGGGGGGCAAGAGCCTGCACAAGCTCTGGCGTTGGGCCCTGGCTCAGCCCCTGCACACGATCTATGCGAGCCAGTATTTCGCGAGTGTCCTGGCCTGGCAGCGGGCCGTGGTCGCGCGTCGGCTCGACGGGGGCTGGCAATTGCGTGCGCCCGACGCCCTGCGTCAGTGGCGGCAGCCCCTGCCGTCGGCTGCGCCCGATCTCCGTCGCAGTCAGGGACTGGCGGGCTACAACGAACATGCGCAGATGCGCTACCTACATGCCGTGGCCTCGACCGTCGTCCTGCGCACCGCCTCCGAGCTTGCGGCTGCCGCGCCGCGCTTGGTCGATGCCAATGCCGACGTGGTCCGGTGGGAGGCGATGGACCAGCGCCTCGAGGTCGAGTTTTCCGGCCATGGCCCGCTCGACGTTCGGTTCGAATGGCCACCGGGCTGGCGTGTGAAGGATGCGGCCAGCAGGGGCTGGCGGATCGAACGAGAGGCGGGTGGCGTTTGGCGCCTCGCATCCAAGCACAGCCGCGGTTCGATCGAGCTCGAGTTTCGGGCTGGATGATGTTCTGACGCTGCAGACCCCATGCCCGCGCCGCCCGATCGCCATTCCAGTCGTCCGCCACCGCTGACCGTGGTGCCGGACGATCCCAGCCGCAGTCGGCTGTTCCCGCGCGGAACTCTGGTGGGCTTGGCCTTGCTTGGCCTCGCCGCCATGGCCGTGATGTGGCCGGAGCGGCAATTGGCGCGTTTCTTGGAGGCCAGCCAGGACGACCGTTTGGCGATTCAGTACCTCGAGCAATTGTTGCGGCTGCGTCGCGGCGATGTCCAACTGCGCCTGCAGCTTGCGCGGCGCTACCTCCACGCGGGCGAGCCCGATGCGGCGCTCGAGGCACTGGCACCCTTGGGCAACGACCCGCGCGCGGATGCTTTGCGTTTGGGCGTCTATCAGCGGCGCTGGTTCGACGCGCAAGCCCAGGGGAAGGCGGACGAGCAGGCCGCCGCCGAAGCCGCCTTGCGTAGGCTCCTGGCGCGTGCCCCACCGCCGGAGCGTTTCGATCTTTGGCGCGAGCGTCTGGTTACCGCTCAGGCGCTGGGCGATGCAGCGCTGATCGAGCGGACCGCGGCGTCGGTCGAACGCTTGCTGCCGCTGCCGCTGGCGCAAGCCCGCGAGGCGGTGTCGGCACTGGTGGGCATCGGGCAGTACCGGCGCGCCGCCGAAGTTGCGCTGCGGTCCTTGCGCGCGGTGTCCAATCCGGTGGCCCGCCGCGAGTTGCTGATGCTCGCGGCCCAGGCCTTGCTGGCTTCGGGCGATGCGGTGGCGGCCTATGACACGGTTGCGCCACTGGCGCGCAGCGGACCGGTCGACACCGATCTGGCCTGGTCGCTGCTGAAGTGGGCCTTGGCGGCGAATCGACCCGGTGATGCCCGGCAGTGGCTGCTTCAGGCGTGGCCCGCAGCGAACACGGCGCAGAACAGCACGGCGCGGTTGACGCCCGAGCAGGCCGAGTGGGCCTGGCGCGCGGCGCTGGGCGGCGCGGACTTACCGCTCGCGCTGCGCGTCGCCGATGCGGTCCTCGCGAACCAAGCCAGCGAGGAGTGGGCGCGACGCCGCGCGCAGGTGCTGGAGTGGAGCAATCAGCCCGACGCGGCCATGCGGCAATGGATGGCCTTGCTCGAGCGTCATTTCAGCACCGAGGCGCTCGAACAGCTGGGCCGGCTTGCCACCGCCTTGGGTTCCGGGCCTGGGCAAATCGCCTACTGGCGTGCCCGTGAGCGTTCGGGCGCGCTCACCGCCGCAGAGTGGGAGCAATACGCGAAGGCCGTCGAGCTTCAGGGCGATGCCCGCGAGGCGGTCGCCGTGCTGCGGCGAGGCGCGCTGCAACACCCCCGGCTTTACGGCCGCATGGGCTGGCTCTTGCTCGCGATGGGGGAGATCGACGAGGCGAAAGCCGCTTACGCCCGAGGGCTCGAGGCCGGTGCGCTCGACCTGCAGGCAGCCATGGACGATGCGCTGTTGCTGATTCAGACCGGTGCTTACGAGGCAGCCCTCGAGGTGCTCGAGCGCAGCCGCACCGCTCCAGGCACAGAGGCCCAGCGCATCGCCCACAGCGGCTTGCGCGGCGACCTTGCGTGGGACCTCGGCCGGGTGCCGCAGGCGGTGGGCGCCTACCGGGAACTGTGGGCCGCGCCCGCGCTGCGCCGCGGACTCAAGCCCTATCAGTTCCAGCGTTTCGTCGCGGGGGTGGCGGAAACCGAAGGCCCGGCGGCGGCCCTCGCCCTGATCGAA
>NZ_JAEMQB010000113.1:0-18618 GCF_022759015.1 Tibeticola sp.
CGTCAAAGCGGGCATGACCAATTCCCTCTCAGCCTCTCAGCCTCGGGCGAACCGCTGGCGCACCGCGCTCCAAGCCGCGGCCCACCAATGCCGCAGTCGGCCCCGCTGTTCGGCGACGCGGTCGGCAAACTCGTCCTCGAAACGGGCCGGTGGCAACTCGAGCATGGCCTCGCTCTCGGAGCCGTCGCGCACCACCCGTGCGCCCGCACTTCGGGCAATGTGCAGCATGGGCGCGTTTTCCGACAGCGCGTGGATCAACATCCGCTGGGCCCCTTGCGTGCGCGCATGGACGACCGCGCGCTCGAACAGCCGCTTGCCCAGCCCCTGCCCTCGCGCCTCGGCGGCCACCGACACACCGTATTCGACCGCGAGCCCACCCGAGCGCTGGTACAGATACGCCAAGTGCGCCATCGCGATGATTTCGAGGTCGGGCCCTTCGACGCCATAGACCTCGTCACGCCCGAAATCAAGGCCCGCTACATACGCGCCGATGTGCGCGTCGGTCGCCGGATACCCGAAGCGCAGATACCGATCCTGCGCGCCGAGGGCCAGCAAGTGCCGCAGCAGCGCCGGTCGATCTTCTTCATGGAGCGCCCGGATCGGCCAAGCCGCGCGCGAAGGCGCCGGGGCCAGAGCATCGGCGACGTGGGGAGCTGCGGAAAGCAAAGGATCGGACATGGCGCAAGAATAAGGGAAAACCCTAGGTAGCGCGGCCTAATTCCCGAATCCAAGGCCGGAGAGGGGGATTTCGGCAGGCCCTTTGATCCGGTCGATGACGAAGCCCGTCTTGCAGTCCTGGACGCTCGGATGTCGCAACAGCGCGTCCATCATGAATCGCGAGTACGCCGCCATGTCCGGCACCACGAGTTTGAGCAAGACATCGACTTCCCCCGCCAAAGCCACGCACTCGACGACCTCGGGCCAAGCCGCGACGCTGGCCCGGAAAGCCTCCATCGGCGTGTGGGCCGCGGGCGCCGCCTGTTTTTCGAGACGCACCTGCACGTACGCCGTCAAGCCCAAGCCGAGCCGCTCGGCCCGCAGGAGGGCCGCGTAGCGCTCGATCACCCCCATCGCCTCGAGGCGGTGCACACGGCGCAAGACCGCACTGGCCGACAAACCCACGCGCGTGCCGAGGGTTTCAAAGGTGGCGCGTCCGTCGCGCTGGAGCCACTCCAGGATGGCCCGGTCCAGTCGGTCCGGCGGTTGAAACTCGCTCATGCAATCCATCTTACGGGAAGCGCGGCGCTGCGGGCTGGTCTTCGGCGAAGCCAACGACGGGCTGGTGCCGACATGCTCGGCGCGCCTGGGCACGCATCTCGGCGACACTGTTCGCGTACCAGGAGGAGCTCGATGCCAACCTGCTCGCACGGCTGGAACTGCTGCGACACCCCAATCTCGAGCCCGAAGCTCGGCAGCGCGCGCTTGCAGAGCTCGAAGCCGATCTTCCCGAGCCGTTGCGTGCAGGCCGCGCCGAGTTGGTACGGCATCTGGAGGTGCTGTCGCTCGAACAATCGCTGCGCGCGCAGCGGGCCAGTCCGCCAGAGCGCTTCGAGCAACGCGCGGCAAGGTTTGGCGTCGAGGTCGCGACCCGATTGATGCGCCTGGACGAAGAAGAGCAGGACTGGAACCGGCGGCTCGATGCCTACGCAGCCGCCCTGCCGTCCGCACGCACCGAGCAGGAACGCGCCCGACTGCAGGAACATTGGTTTACGCCCGAGGAACGGCTGCGTCTGGAAGCGGCGCTCTCAGCGCGCAGCCAACATTGACCGCGCGCTTGCTGCAGGGGACGCGCAGCTTTCCTGCGTCACCACGCGCGTGCAGCCACAAGGACGCCGCCATCCTGTTCGCACTGCCGCCTACAGTACGAGGCGTACGCTGCGCCACAGACTGAGGAGTCGCCATGAATTCCGCCACACCCCTTGCCCCTGCCCCCCGCACCGACGCGTCCTGGGACAACCCCATGGGAACCGCCGGCTTCGAATTCATCGAGTTCGCGGCGCCCGACCCCCTGGCGATGGGTCAGTTGTTCGAGCGCATGGGTTTCGCACCGGTCGCGCGACACCGCCATAAGAACGTCACGCTCTACCGGCAGGGTGACATCAACTTCATCATCAACGCCGAAGCAGACTCCTTCGCCCAGCGCTTCGCCCGCCTGCACGGGCCCAGCATCTGCGCCATCGCGTTCCGGGTCGAAGACGCCAAGCGGGCCTACGAAAGAGCCCTCGACCTCGGCGCCTGGGGCTACGCGGGCCAAGCCGGGCCGGGCGAACTCAACATCCCCGCCATCAAGGGCATCGGTGACAGCCTGATCTACCTCGTCGATCGCTGGCGCGGCAAAGGTGGCGCCCAACCGGGCGACATCGGCAACATCGGCTTTTACGACGTCGATTTCGAGCCCCTGCCCGGGACGCACGGCGCGCAAGCGCTGTCGCCGCGCGGCCACGGCCTCACGCACATCGACCACCTCACCCACAACGTCCATCGCGGCCGCATGGCCGAATGGGCCGAGTTCTACGAGCGGATTTTCAATTTCCGGGAAGTCCGCTATTTCGATCTCGAGGGTCAAAAGACCGGAATCAAGAGCCGCGCGATGACCAGCCCCTGCGGCAAGATCCGCATCCCCATCAATGAGGAAGGGAACGACACCCCGGGGCAGGTGCAGGAATACCTCGACCGTTACCACGGCGAAGGCATCCAACATGTCGCGCTGGCCAGCGACGACCTCTATGCCTCGGTCGATGCGCTGCAAATGCAGGGCATCCGGCTGCTCGAGACGAGCGAAACCTATTACGAACTCCTCGAGCGGCGCATCCCGAACCACGGCGAGGACCTGCAAGCCCTGCGCCAGCGCAACATCCTCGTCGACGGGCAACGCGGCGCCCTTTTGTTGCAGATCTTCAGCGAAAACCTGCTCGGCCCGATCTTCTTCGAATTCATCCAGCGCAAAGGCAACGAGGGCTTCGGCGAAGGAAACTTCAAAGCCCTGTTCGAAACCATGGAACTCGACCAAATCCGCCGCGGTGTGCTGGCGCCAGACACCCCTTCGTCCTGAGCGATGGCCGCCGCTGGCGGGCCAGGCTCGTCTCGGGGGCCGTACACTCCAGGTCCATGCATGCCGCTGAGCAGATCCGCGCCGCCATCGCGGGCGTCATGAGCCTGCGCGAGGCGCACGTCCTGTCCCCAGCGCTCGGGGAGGCCATCCACGCCATCAAAGGCCTGCAGGCCCGGCGTTTTGCCCACACCTATGCCGACCTTGCCGCCGACCCTGTCTACGCGCCCGCAGTCTCATTTTTCTTGACCGAGCTCTACGCCGCCCGTGACTTCCGGGAGCGTGATCTCCAGTTTGGGCGCATCGCCGGCGCGCTGGAGCGGTGGCTGCCGCCCGCGGCCACCGAAACCGCCGTCGCACTGGCCGAACTCCATGGCCTCAGCGAGCGACTCGACCACGAAATGGCCCTGGCGTGGTTACAACAATCGGACACCACCCCGGCCGCGGAACGCTACGTCGAAGCCTGGCGCCGCGTCAGCGCACCCCACGAGCGCGGGCACCAGCTCGAACTGGTACTCGCGCTGGGTCGCGAACTCATCGGCCTCACCCAGACGCCGGGCCTCCTGTTGCTGCTCAAAGCGATGCGCGGCCCCGCGAAAATGGCTGGTCTGGCTGCCTTGCAAAGCTTCCTGGAAACCGGCTTTCACACCTTCAAAGACCTCGCCTTGGTGCGGGGTCGCGCCGAGCGCTTCCTCGACGTCATCGAGCACCGGGAACGGGAATGGCTCACCCGTTTGTTCGAGTGGCCGAAGACCGAGGCCATTGCCGTGCTCATGCCCGCGATCCAGGCGACCGAAGCGCCAATACAGAATTGAAAAAGCCGACTCGAAGTCGGCTTTTGAATTTGGTTGCGCGAGGAGGATTTGAACCTCCGACCTTTGGGTTATGAGCCCAACGAGCTACCAGACTGCTCCATCGCGCGGTAGACGAATATTATATCACGCGCTGGCGTTCTCGGCAGACCCGGCGGCGGTTTCGGGACGATCCACCAGTTCCACCAAGGCCATCGGCGCGTTGTCGCCGACGCGGAAGCCCATCTTCAGGATGCGGGTGTAACCACCCGGACGAGCCTTGTAGCGCGGGCCCAGTTCATCGAACAGCTTGGTGACCATCTCGCGGTTCCGAAGCCGGCTGAAGGCCAAGCGGCGGTTCGCAACGCTCGACTCCTTGGCCAAGGTGATCAGCGGCTCGACGACGCGGCGCAGTTCTTTGGCCTTCGGCACGGTCGTTTTGATGACTTCGTGCTCCAGCAGCGAGTTCATCATGTTCCGCAGCATCGCTTGGCGGTGCTCGGAAGTGCGGTTGAGTTTTCGGAGTCCGTGTCCGTGACGCATGTTTGATCCTTTCAATCGAGTGGTTTTATTTTCACCGCGGCCGTATCAGGTACCGCGACGCGCCCGGGCCTACGGCCCGGACGATTTCGACATCAACGCCGGTCCAGACCCGCAGGCGGCCAGTTTTCCAGCTTCATCCCCAAGGTCAGCCCGCGTGAGGCGAGCACTTCCTTGATTTCGTTGAGCGACTTGCGCCCAAGGTTCGGGGTCTTGAGCAGCTCATTCTCGGTGCGCTGAATCAAATCCCCGATGTAATAAATGTTCTCGGCCTTGAGGCAGTTCGCCGAGCGCACCGTCAGTTCCAGTTCGTCGACCGGACGCAGCAGAATTGGGTCGAATGCGGCCGAGGCGCTGCGCTGAGCCGGCGCTTCGAAGGCGCTGAGAGCGCCGCCCTCGAGCTGTGCAAACACCGCGAGTTGCTCGACCAGAATCTTGGCCGACGCGCGCACGGCGTCCTCTGCACTGATCGCGCCATTCGTCTCGATTTCCAGCACCAGACGATCGAGATCGGTACGTTGCTCGACGCGCGCACTCTCGACGGTGTAGCTGACCCGCTTGACCGGCGAAAACGAGGCATCCAACAACAGGCGCCCCATGACCTTCGGCGCTTCATCGCCGTAGCGACGCAGGTTGCCGGGGACGTAGCCGCGGCCCTTCTCGACCTTGATCTGCATGTCGAGTTTGCCACCCTGCGACAGGGTCGCAATGACCTGATCGGGATTGACGATTTCGACGTCGTGCGGGGTTTGGATGTCGGCTGCGGTCACCACGCCTTCGGTGTCCTTGCGCAGACTCAAGGTCACCTCATCGCGGTTGTGGAGCTTGAACACCACGCCTTTGAGGTTCAACAGGATGTTGACCACATCCTCTTGCACCCCGTCGATCGACGAGTACTCGTGCAGCACGCCCGCAATCGTCACTTCGGTCGGGGCGTAGCCCACCATCGACGACAGCAACACGCGACGCAAGGCATTGCCCAGCGTGTGGCCATAGCCCCGCTCGAAAGGTTCGAGCGTGACTTTGGCGCGATGGCCGCCGAGCTGCTCGACGTTGATCGTTTTGGGCTTCAGCAAATTGGTTTGCATTCAATCTTCCTCTCAATACCCCCGGCTCGTTACACCGGTAAGGCTGACTAACACGCACAGGGCCAAGGCATGCGCCAGGGCCCTGTGCAACCGGATCGGTTGAACGCGAGGATCAACGCGAATACAACTCGACGATCAGCGATTCGTTGATGTCGGCACCGAACTCATCGCGGTCCGGCACCTTCTTGAAAACACCTTGGGCCTTCGCGACATCGACTTCCACCCAGGCCGGGAGGCCGACTTGCTGCGCGAGCTGCAGTGCCTCGACGACACGCGTCTGCTTGGCGGCTTTTTCGCGCACCGCAATCACGTCGCCGGGCTTGACCATGTACGACGGGATGTTGACCGTCTGACCGTTGACCGAAATGGCCTTGTGCGAGACCAGCTGCCGAGCCTCGGCTCGCGTCGAGCCAAAGCCCATGCGGTAGACGACGTTGTCGAGACGGCTCTCGAGCAGCTGCAACAGGTTCGAACCCGTGTTGCCCCGGCGGCGGTCTGCTTCGGCGAAATAGCGGCGGAACTGCCGTTCCAGGACGCCATACATGCGCTTGACTTTTTGCTTCTCGCGCAACTGCCGCCCGAAGTCCGAAGTCCGCTGCCCCGAAGTACGGCCGTGCTGACCGGGCTTGGAATCGAACTTGCACTTATCCCCGATCGAGCGACGCGCGCTCTTGAGGAACAGATCGGCGCCTTCGCGCCGGGAAAGTTTGCCCTTAGGACCAATGAAACGTGCCACTTGCTTTTCCTTTGTTCATCTGCCGCGACGACAGCCGCGGGAGCCAGGCCCGATCGGACCTGGCGGTGGACTTGTGTGAAGAATCAAATCCGGCGCCGCTTCTGCGGACGGCAGCCGTTGTGCGGGATCGGCGTCACGTCGGAAATCGAGGAAATCCGGATCCCGAGTGCGGCCAGGGCGCGAACCGAAGACTCGCGGCCAGGACCGGGACCCTTGATCTCGACGTCGAGATTCTTGATGCCCTGCTCCATCGCGGCGCGTCCAGCCACTTCCGATGCCACCTGGGCGGCAAAGGGCGTGGACTTCCGCGACCCTTTGAAGCCCTGACCACCGGAAGATGCCCAGGACAAAGCGTTGCCCTGGCGATCGGTGATGGTGATGATCGTGTTGTTGAAGGATGCGTGCACGTGCGCGATGCCATCCGCAACGTTCTTGCGAACCTTTTTGCGAACCCGAGCCGCCGCGCTGCTGGAGGGGGATTTAGCCATGATTGCCTTTCAAACCGAATTACTTCTTGAGTGCAGCGGCGCCCTTGCGCGGACCCTTGCGCGTCCGGGCGTTGGTGCGCGTGCGCTGGCCGCGAACCGGCAGGCCGCGGCGATGACGGAAACCGCGATAGCAGCCGATGTCCATCAAACGCTTGATGTTCATCGTCGTTTCGCGGCGCAGATCCCCTTCGATGGTGAACTGCGAAACCTGATCGCGGATCTTTTCGATTTCAGCGTCGGTCAGATCTTTGATCTTCTTCGAGTAGGCGACGCCGGCGGCGTCGCAGATTTTCCGCGCACGGGTGCGGCCGATGCCATAGATGGCCGTCAGACCGATTTCGGCGTGCTTGTGCGGCGGGATGTTGATACCAGCAATACGTGCCATGTTCGTCCTTCAATGCCTAATGATCAGCCTTGGCGCTGCTTATGACGCGGATCCGAGCAGATGACTCGCACCACGCCTTTGCGCTTGATGATCTTGCAGTTGCGGCAAATTTTCTTCACCGAAGCCGAAACTCTCATTTTCTTCTCCTAGAACCTTCAAATTGAATCTGCGGCACCTCAACGGGCCCTGAACACGATGCGCGCCCGCGACAAGTCATATGGCGTGAGCTCCACGGTGACCTTGTCTCCCGGAAGGATACGGATGTAGTGCATCCGCATCTTGCCCGAAATGTGCGCCAGCACCACATGGCCATTTTCCAACTTCACTCGGAACGTGGCGTTCGGGAGGTTCTCAATGACCTCCCCCTGCATCTGGATGACGTCGTCCTTCGCCATACGCGCTTCAACCACCGAGCGATGTTTTGAAATTAGCCTTCTTGAGCAAGGACTCGTACTGCTGCGACATCAGGTAGTTTTGAACTTGGGCCATGAAGTCCATCGTCACCACGACGATGATCAGGAGCGAAGTCCCACCAAAATAGAACGGCACGTTGTACTTGAGGATCAAAAATTCTGGCAACAGGCAGACGAAGGTGATGTAAATCGCCCCCGCCAGCGTCAATCGGGCCAGGATCTTGTCGATGTACTTGGCCGTTTGCTCGCCCGGCCGAATCCCAGGAACGAAGGCGCCGCTCTTCTTGAGGTTGTCTGCGGTCTCGCGGCTGTTGAACACCAACGCCGTGTAGAAGAAGCAGAAAAACACGATCGCGGCCGCATAGAGCGTCACATACACCGGCTGTCCGGGCGCCAGCGCCGCAGCGATGTCTTTCAGCCACCGCATCGACTCGCCCGCGCTGAACCACTTCACCACCGTGGCCGGCAACAAAATGATCGACGAAGCAAAAATCGGCGGAATCACACCGGCCATATTGAGCTTCAGCGGTAGGTGAGACGCCTGCCCCCCATAAACACGATTGCCCACCTGGCGGCGTGCGTAGTTCACGAGGATCTTGCGCTGGCCGCGTTCAACGAACACCACGAACCAGGTCACCAGGAAAACAATTGCGACGATGAAGATGGCCGCAAGGATGCTCATCGCACCGGTTCGGACCAATTCCAGCAAGCCCCCGATCGCGTTCGGCAAGCCCGCAGCGATGCCAGCGAAGATCAGGATCGAGATACCGTTGCCCAACCCGCGCTCGGTGATCTGCTCGCCCAGCCACATCAGGAACATGGTCCCCGCCGTCAGGCTGACCACCGCAGTCAACCGAAACCCGAGCCCCGGGTCGATCACCAAGCCAGGCGACGCCTCGAGCGCGACCGCAATCCCGAAGGACTGAAACAGCGCCAACGCGAGCGTGCCGTAGCGGGTGTACTGCGTGATCTTGCGACGGCCGGCCTCGCCTTCTTTCTTGAGCTGCTCGAACGTGGGCACGACATAGGTCAACAGCTGCATGATGATCGATGCCGAGATGTACGGCATGATCCCCAACGCGAAGACCGTGAAACGCGACAGCGCGCCACCCGAGAACATGTTGAACAGGCTCAGGATGCCGCCCTGCTGCCCTTTGAACAGCTGCGCCAGCTGATCGGGATTGATCCCGGGGACCGGAATGTGCGCACCGATCCGGTAGACCACGAGGGCCAGCAACAGGAAAACCAAACGACGACGAAGATCGCCGTACTTGCCGGTTTTCGCGAGCTGTGCGGAAGAAGTCGCCACGATGGAGCCGATCCCGATTAGGCGACCTGACCGCCGGCAGCTTCGATCGCCGCCTTGGCACCCGCAGTGGCGCCGATGCCGATCAATTTCACCGGACGAGTGACCGTGCCGGACTTGATCACCTTGACAACCTTAGCGATGGCGTTGACGGCACCTGCCTGCTTGAGGGCGAGCATGTCCACCTCGTCCAGGCCGAGTCGTTCGAGCGTCGTGAGCGTGACCTCAGCATTGAACTTCAGCGATTGCGACTTGAAGCCACGCTTGGGGAGCCGACGCTGCAGCGGCATCTGACCGCCTTCGAAGCCGACTTTGTGATAGCCGCCCGCGCGGGACTTTTGCCCCTTGTGGCCGCGGCCAGCGGTCTTGCCCAGGCCGGAGCCGATACCGCGGCCCACGCGACGCTTGGCGTGACGCGCGCCCTCGGCGGGCTTGATGCTATTGAGTTCCATGTTCAGCCTCTCAAAGAACCTTGACCAGATAGCTGATCTTGTTGATCATCCCGCGCACTTCGGGGGTGTCCTTGAGCTCGCGAACGCTGTTGAGGCGGCGCAGACCCAGACCCCGAACCGTCGCGCGGTGCGACTCTTTGCAGCCGATGGGGCTGCGCACGAGCTGCACCTTCACGGTTTGTTGTGTCGTCGTCATTTTTCGTATCCCCTCGTGTTCAGGCGAACAGGTCTTCGACCGACTTGCCGCGCTTGGCCGCCACCTTGGACGGGGTGCTGCAGTGGCGGAGCGCGTCGAGCGTGGCGCGAACCATGTTGTAAGGGTTGGAAGAGCCGTGGCTCTTGGCCACGATGTCGGTAATCCCCATCACTTCGAAGACGGCGCGCATCGGGCCGCCCGCGATGATGCCCGTACCCTTGGGGGCCGGCACCATCATGACTTTGGCAGCGCCGTGCTGGCCAAACACCGTGTGATGGATCGTCCCGTTGCGAAGCTCGATCTTCTTGAGGTTGCGGCGCGCCTCTTCCATCGCTTTCTGCACGGCGACAGGCACTTCTTTCGACTTGCCTTTGCCCATGCCAACGCCGCCATCGCCATCACCCACGACGGTCAAGGCCGCGAAGCCGAGAATACGGCCGCCCTTGACGACTTTGGTGACGCGGTTGACCGCGATCATCTTCTCGCGCAACCCATCCTCGGGACCGTCGCCTTGGGTTCTCGCCTGAAATTTAGTAGCCATTGCTGTATCCCATCCGTTAGAACTGCAGACCGGCTTCGCGAGCCGCTTCAGCCAAAGCCTTCACGCGACCGTGATAGGCAAAGCCGCTGCGGTCGAAGGCAACCTTTTCGATCCCGGCGGCCTTGGCCTTCTCGGCGATGCGCTTGCCAATCAAGGCGGCTGCGTTGGTGGTTGCACCCTTGCCGCCGGCTCCGATTTCGGCGCGAACTTCCGGCTCGACGGTGGATGCCGAAGCCAGGACACGCTTGCCGTCGCCGGAGATGACGCTGGCGTACATGTGCAGATTGGTCCGATTGACGGTCAGTCGAGCCACACCCTGCTCCGCAATGCGGATGCGGGTCTGACGCGCACGGCGAAGACGTTGCTCTTTTTTGGTCAACATGGTGCCGCTCCTTATTTCTTCTTCGTCTCTTTGATGACGATCTTCTCATCCGCGTAACGGATGCCCTTGCCCTTGTAGGGCTCGGGGGGACGGATCGCGCGAATCTCGGCGGCAATTTGGCCGACGCGTTGACGGTCCGCGCCCTTGATCACGATCTCGGTCGGAGCCGGCGTCGCCACCGTGATGCCCTCGGGCATCAGCTTGTCGACCGGGTGCGAGAAGCCCACGGACAGGTTAAGCTTGTTGCCTTGCGCCTGCGCCTTGTAGCCCACGCCCACGAGGCTGAGCTTTTTCTCGAAGCCTTTGCTGACGCCGACGACCATGTTGTTCACGAGCTGACGCATCGTGCCGCTCATCGCATCGGCTTCGCGCGAAGCATTCGCCGGCGCGAAGGTGATCTTTCCGGCCTCGAGCTGGATACGAACCAGCGGATGGCAGGCCAGGCTCAGGGTGCCGCCAGCGCCCTTGACGCTGAC
Organism: Tibeticola sp.; assembly: GCF_022759015.1. Taxonomy (NCBI): domain Bacteria; kingdom Pseudomonadati; phylum Pseudomonadota; class Betaproteobacteria; order Burkholderiales; family Comamonadaceae; genus Tibeticola; species Tibeticola sp. The sequence goes on from NZ_JAEMQB010000113.1 coordinate 10,844, forward strand.
GACCTCCGGGTTCACGGTCACGTCCACACCTGCGGGAACGGTGACCGGCATTTTTGCTACACGGGACATTTCTATTCCTTCCGGGAGTCCGCGATCAGGCGACGTAACAAAGAACTTCGCCGCCGACGCCGGTGGCGCGCGCTTTGCGATCGGTCATGACGCCTTTGGGGGTCGTGACGATGGCAACACCCAGACCGTTCATCACGGAGGGGATCTCGTCGCGGCCTTTGTAGACGCGCAGCCCAGGACGGCTGACGCGCTCGATGCGCTCGATGACGGGCTTGCCGTCGTAGTACTTGAGGGCGATTTCGAGCTCGGCTTTGCCGCCTTCGCTCTTGACCTTGTAGTCCTCGATATAGCCTTCGTCCTTGAGAACCTTGGCAATCGCCACTTTCACTTTGGAAGAAGGAATCTGGACCGTCGCCTTCGACACCATCTGCGCATTGCGGATGCGGGTCAACAGGTCGGCAATGGGATCACTCATGCTCATGTCAAATCTCCTGCCGTTTACCAGCTAGCCTTGATGACGCCCGGGATGTCGCCCGCGAACGCGAGCTCACGGATCTTGGTGCGGGCAAGACCAAACTGGCGGAAGGTTCCGCGCGGCCGACCGGTGATGGCGCAACGATTGCGCTGACGCGTCGGGTTGGCGTTGCGCGGGAGCTTCTGCAGCTCGAGACGTGCGGCGGCACGCTCTTCTTCGCTGCGCTTGGCGTCGCCGGCAATGGCTTTGAGTTCCGCGTACTTTTTGGCGTACTTGGCGACCAGTTTTTCTCGTTTGAGCTCGCGCTCAATCAGTGCTTTCTTTGCCACGGGTCACCTCAGTTCTTGAACGGGAAACGGAAGCCAGACAACAGCGCCTTGCACTCGTCGTCGCTTTTCGCGGTGGTCGTGATGCTGATGTTCAGCCCGCGCAGCGCGTCGACCTTGTCGTATTCGATCTCGGGGAAGATGATCTGCTCTTTGACCCCGATGTTGTAGTTGCCCCGACCGTCGAAAGCACGGCCGGAAATACCGCGGAAGTCACGCACACGCGGCAGCGCAATCGTGACGAAGCGGTCGAGGAATTCATACATGCGCACGCCACGCAGGGTCACCATGCAGCCGATCGGCTGACCTTCGCGGATCTTGAAGCCGGCGATGGCCTTGCGCGCCTTGGTCACGACGGGCTTCTGACCGGCGATCTTCGCCAGATCGTTGACCGCGTTGTCCATGACCTTCTTGTCGGCAACCGCTTCACCCACACCCATGTTGAGCGTGATCTTGGTGATGCGAGGCACTTCCATCGGCGACTTGTAGCCAAACTTGGCCATCAGTTCCGGAGCGATTTTTTCGCGATAGAGCTTTTGCAGTCGTGCCATGATCATGCCGCCTTGATTTCTTCGCCCGTGGACTTGAAGACACGCACACGCGAGCCGTCGGGCAGAGTCTTGATACCGACACGGTCAGCCTTGCCCGTGGCAGCGTTGTAGATCGCCACATTGGACTGGTGGATCGGCATGGCTTTTTCGACGATGCCGCCAACCGTGCCCTTGAGCGGGTTCGGCTTGACGTGCTTCTTGACGAGGTTCACGCCCTCGATCAGCAGATGCGAGTCGTCGACGCGGGACGTCACGGTTCCACGCTTGCCCTTGTCGCGCCCGGCGATGACGATCACCTGGTCGCCCTTACGAATCTTGTTCATGGTGCGCCCTTACAGAACTTCGGGAGCCAGGGAGACGATCTTCATGAACTTCTCGGTCCGCAGTTCACGCGTGACCGGGCCGAAGATGCGGGTCCCGATAGGCTCGAGTTTGGCATTGAGCAACACAGCTGCGTTGCCGTCGAATTTCACCAGGGAGCCGTCGTTGCGACGGATGCCCTTGGCGGTGCGCACCACGACGGCGTTGTAGATCTCGCCTTTTTTGACGCGCCCACGCGGAGCCGCCTCTTTGATGCTCACCTTGATGATGTCGCCAACACTGGCGTAGCGCCGCTTCGAACCGCCCAGCACCTTGATGCAAAGGACGGACTTGGCGCCCGTGTTGTCGGCCACGTCTAACCGGGTTTCAGTCTGGATCATGTTGATATTCCCAACTTGTACCTGTTGCGCCCCTGGGGACGCGCCAGATCAGTCTTGGGCCCGTCGTCCACACCCCGAACCACTCGAGGTGTTTGTGCTGGGCAGATGTTTGTTCGCCAATAAAGCGAAGCCGCATATTATGGCACCAAAAAAGAAGTGGGTCAAACATTCGGATCGTTGTAGCCCCGAAGAGTCGGCTCGGAGCGGGCGCATCGGCCCTCGCGCACCCGCCCGGCGCGGCGGGAAGTTGCGAAAATGTCCGCATGAATACGCCCAACACCTCTCTCCCCGAGCCGATTGCCTTCATTGGTGGCGGCAACATGGCCAGCGCGATCCTGGGTGGTTTGTGCCGCCGCGGACTGCGCCCGGATGCCTTGCTCGTCGTCGAGCCGCACGCGGCCGCGCGCGAGCAGCTCGAGGCACGCTTCGGCGTGCGCACGCTCGCGCAAGCTGGCCCCGAGCTCGCGCGCGCCTCGCTGATGGTCTGGGCGATCAAGCCTCAGGTGTTCGCGCAGGCCGCAGCCGCCGCCGCGCCCTGGGCTGCAACCGCTTTACATCTGAGTGTGGCCGCAGGCATCCGGACCGAGAGCATCGGCCGATGGCTGGACAGCGAGCGCATCGTGCGCGCCATGCCCAACACGCCGGCGCTCATCGGCCAAGGCATTTCGGGTTTGTATGCCCGAGCAGCAGTGACGGCGGACGAACGTCGGTTGGTCGAGTCGGTGCTCGAAGCCACGGGCGCCTGTCTGTGGGTGGATGAAGAAGCTCAACTGGACGCGGTGACCGCCCTGTCGGGCTCCGGCCCGGCTTATGTGTTCTATTTCCTGGAGGCGATGCGCGAGGCCGGCGCCCAGATGGGGCTGAGTGCCGAGCAGGCCTACCGGCTCGCCATCGCGACCTTCAGCGGCGCGGCCGCGCTGGCGCAAGCCAGCGAGGAAAGCCCCGAAACCTTGCGCGAGCGCGTGACCTCCAAGGGCGGAACGACGCATGCCGCGTTGACGGCGCTCGAGCAGGCGGGCGTGAAGACGGCGTTCATCCAAGCCCTGCTCGCCGCGCACGAGCGCGCGCGCGAGCTGGGCGACGCGTTTGGCGGCTAAGGCAACGCTCCGCCAGCCACTCGGGCACCACGTGACGCGCGAGGGGCTGGTTAACGGAAAGCGCGCTGCAGCACGAGGCCCGCGAACAGGGTGAACCCGAGCCAGTGATTGAGCCGAAACGCCCGGAAGGCGCCGGCCGGGTCGCGGCGACGGATGAGGACGATGTGCCAGGCGACTTGGGCCAGCGCCACCCCGGCCACTATGAAAAATAGAGCATCCCGAGCCCAAATTTCGCCGGGGTAGAGCCAAAAATAAAGGTAAATCAGGTAAAAGGCCGCGATCGCGGGGACGTCCCAGCGGCCGAGCGTGATGGCCGAGGTCTGGATGCCGATTTTGAGGTCATCCTCGCGGTCGACGATGGCGTACTCGGTGTCATAGGCCAGCACCCAGAACAGATTGCCCGCCAGCAGCCACCAGGCCAACGGCGGCACCTGGCCCTGCACCGCGGCAAAAGCCATGGGAATGCCAAAGCTGAACGCCACGCCGAGGACCGCTTGCGGCATCGATACGAAGCGCTTGGCATAGGGATAAACCACGCTGATCGCGAGCGCGAAAAACGACCAGGCAACGGCTGCGCGGTTGGTGGTGAGCACCAAGCCAAACGCCAGCAGCGCCAGCACCGCGCCCACGGCCAGGGCCTCGCGCACATCGATGCGGCCGCTGGTGACCGGCCGAGCGGCCGTGCGCCGCACATGGCGGTCGAAGTTGCGGTCGGCCACATCGTTGATGCAGCAGCCCGCGCTGCGCATGAGGATGGTTCCGAGCGTGAACACCGCCAGCAAATGCCAGCCGGGAAAGCCATCGGCCGCGATCCACAGCGCGCTCAGCGTGGGCCACAGCAACAGCAGCCAACCCGCGGGGCGGTCCCAGCGGATCAGATCGAGGTACAGCGGCAAGCGATCTCGGAGGCGGAACACGTCGGTGGACATCGGGTGGGTGGGTGGACAGGGCGCGAGGCGAGGGTCAACTGCCGGATTTAGGCTGAGGACAACCGGGTCACGCCCGGCAGCTCGCAGGCGTAGACCGCATTGCGCAGCGCGGCAATGGCCTCGTAACGCGGGAAGCTGCGGCGCCAAGCGAGCACGACCCGGCGCGAGGGGGATGCTGCGCCATCAGCATCGACCACAGGCAGGTAACGCACGAAGCCTTCGGCTTTCTTGCCGCGCTTGGGCGCACACAAGGCTTCGGCGGGCACCGACAGACGCGGCACGAGCGTGACACCCATGCCCGCGGCGACCATGTGCTTGATGGTTTCGATGGACGAGCCTTCGAAGCTCTTCTGGATGCCCTGCGCATGGCTGGAATAGCGCGCGAATTCGGGGCAGACTTCCAAGACATGGTCGCGAAAGCAATGGCCGTTGCCGAGCAGCAACAAGGTCTCATCCTTGAGCTGCTGCGAGGTGACCGAGCTCTGCGTCGCCAGCGGATGACTCAAAGGCACCGCGGCATAAAACGGCTCGTCGTACAAGGGCGCGATGGCCAGCCCGGTGTCGGGGAACGGCTCGGCCATGATCGCGCAGTCGAGCTCGCCGGTGCGCAGCATTTCCAGCAAGCGCGCGGTGAAGTTCTCCTGCAGCATCAGCGGCATCTGCGGCGTCGCAAGAATGATCTGACGCACGAGGTCGGGCAGCAGGTAGGGGCCGATGGTGTAGATGACGCCGAGCTTGAGCGGCCCGGCGAGCGGGTCTTTGCCGCGCCGCGCGATTTCGCGGATCTCGGCCGCCTGCTCGAGCACGACCTGCGCCTGGCGCACGATCTCGGCCCCGAGCGGCGTCACCGTGACTTCCGTGGCCGAGCGCTCGAAGAGCTTGCATTCGAGCTCGTCTTCGAGCTTCTTGATCGCCACCGACAGCGTCGGCTGCGAGACGAAACAGGCTTCGGCCGCACGACCGAAATGCTTCTCGCGCGCGACGGCAACGATGTATTTGAGTTCGGTCAGTGTCATCGCGGACAGCAGCGTTTCAGGCTTTGAGAAAGTCGGATTTTCCCCCGAGCCAGCGCGCCACGTGACGCGCGGCCAAATCGGGGTGGCGTTCGAGCAATTGCGGTGCCACCCGCCGCGCCCATTCGAGCAGCGCCGCGTCGGCGGTGAGGTCGGCAAAACGCAACAGCGGCGTGCCCGACTGGCGCGCGCCGAGGAACTCGCCGGGGCCACGAATGGCGAGGTCGCGCCGTGCGATTTCAAAGCCGTCGTGTGTCTCGACCATGGCGCGCAGCCGCTCCCGCGCCGTCTCGCCCAAACGCCCGCCCTCGGGTGCCTCATAGAGCAGCACGCAGGCCGAGGCGGCAGCACCCCGACCCACCCGGCCGCGCAACTGGTGCAACTGACTCAGGCCGAAGCGCTCGGCATGTTCGATGACCATGAGGCTGGCGTTGGGCACGTCCACGCCGACCTCGATGACGGTGGTGCTCACGAGCACGCCGACCTCGCCCGACGCAAACGCCGCCATCACCGCGCGCTTGTCGGCGGCCGGCATGCGCGAATGCAGCAAGGCCACCGTGACGCCCGGCAACGCGGCGGTCAGCTCGGCGTGTGTGGCGGTGGCATTGCGCAGGTCGAGCGCCTCACTCTCCTCGATGAGCGGGCACACCCAATAGACCTGGCGGCCCTGCGCGAGCTGGCCGCGGATGCGCTCGACCACCTCGCCGCGCCGCGCGTTGGAGAGCACGCGCGTGAGCACCGGCGTGCGCCCCGGCGGCAGCTCGTCGAGCGTGGAGACATCGAGGTCGGCGTAGTAGCTCATGGCCAGCGTGCGCGGAATCGGCGTCGCCGACATCATCAGCAAATGCGGCTCGAAGCCGTTGGCGGCCTGCTTGTCGCGCAAAGCCAGGCGCTGCGCGACGCCAAAGCGGTGCTGCTCGTCGATGATGGCCAAGCCCAGCCGCGCAAACTGGACCTGCGCCTGTATGACCGCATGCGTGCCCACGACCAGGGCCGCCTGGCCCGAGGCGATGCGCGCGAGCGCCGCGGTACGCTCGGCCTTCTTCTGGCTGCCGGTGAGCCAGGCCACCTCGACGCCCAGCGGCGCCAGCCAAGCCACGAGCTTGCCGAAGTGCTGCTCGGCGAGCAACTCGGTCGGCGCCATCAGCGCGCATTGCCAACCCGCATCGATCGCGACCGCAGCCGCCAGCGCCGCGACCACCGTCTTGCCCGAGCCCACATCCCCCTGCAGCAGCCGGTGCATGGGCCGCTCGCGCGCGAGATCGGCCGCGACTTCGGCCACGACCCGGTTTTGCGCACCGGTCAGCGCGAACGGCAGCGCGGCGAGCAAACGCTCGGGCAGCGCCTGTGGGCCAGGCGCCGACACCAGCACCGGCGCGCGTAGGCGTGCACGTTCGCGCCGCGCCTGGGCCTGCGCGAGCTGCTGCGCGAGCAGTTCCTCGGCCTTGAGGCGCTGCCAGGCCGGATGCTGCCGGTCTTCGAGCGTCTGCGGGCACTCCGTGGGCGGCGGTTGATGCAAAAAAGTGAGCGCCAGGCGCCCATTCCACGCCGGGGAAAGCAGGTTTTGATCCAAAAACTCGGGCGGAATGGTCTCGGAGAGGTCGGCGCGCTGCAGCGCCTGCGCAATGGCGCGACGCAAATAGGTTTGCGGCAAGCCCGCCACGGTGGGGTAGACCGGCGTGAGCGAGCTGGGCAGGGGCGACCCTGCGACCGACAGCGTCGGGTGCATGACCGTCAGGCCAAAGAGGCCGTGGCGCAGTTCGCCTCGCACCCGCACGCGCGCGCCGACTTCGAGCGCGCGGCGCGTCGTGGGATAGAAATGGAAGAAGCGCAGCTCGCAACGCGCACCGCCATCCTCCACGGTCGCAACCAGCTGGCGGCGGCCGCGGTTGACGACTTCGCAGGCCGTCACCGTGGCCTCGAACTGAACCACCTCGCCCACGCGGGCATCGACCAGCCGCACGAGGCGGGTCGCATCCTCCCATCGCAGTGGCAGGTGCAGCACCAGGTCCATGTCGCGCACCAGGCCGAGCTTGCGCATGGCCTTTTGCGGGCCGCTCAGCGCCGCGGGCTTCGCTGGCGGCGGTGCCGACGAAACCTCGGGTGCAGCGGGAGCGGACGCGCGTGCGACAGGCATGGGCGCATTGTCGCCCGAGGGACCTGTTCAGCGTTGCCCCAATTCAACCCATCCGAATCGGAATGCGGCGGCGTCCGAAGTGGCCGGCCTGGGTGTCGAAGCGGCCCGCGATGGCGGCGCCACAGTCGGGGCAGTGGCCGTCGGGCGTCAAGCGGTAGCTGCGAATCTCGTACCAGTCGCGCTCGATCAGAGCGGCATGGCACTGCGGGCAGTAGGTGGTGTCGCCTTCCGGGTCGTGCACGTTGCCGGTGTAGACGTAATGCAGGCCTTGCTCGAGCGCCATGCGGCGTGCGCGAAGCAGCGTCGCCGGTGGCGTGGGCGGCACGTCGGGCATTTTGAAGTCCGGGTGAAAGGCCGAAAAATGCAGCGGCACGTCGGGCCCGAGTTCGCGCGCGACCCATTTCGAAAGCGCGGTGAGCTCCGCATCCGAGTCGTTGTGCCCCGGAATCAAGAGCGTGGTGATTTCGAACCACACCGAGGTCTCGTGCTTGAGGTAGACGAGCGTATCGAGCACCGGCTGCAGATGCGCGCCCGTGA
>NZ_JAEMQB010000118.1:0-10904 GCF_022759015.1 Tibeticola sp.
CCGTTTTCACGGGCGACGGCCTCGACCGTCTCCATGAACTCCAGATGCTCGCGCTGCGCGTTGTTGACGAGCGCCACCGTGGGTTGCGCCCACGCGGCGAGTTGGGCGATTTCGCCAGGGTGGTTCATGCCGAGTTCGACCACGGCGACGCGATGGCCCTCGCGCAAGCGCAGCAGCGTGAGCGGCACACCGATTTCGTTGTTGAGGTTGCCTTGCGTGGCCAGCGCTGCGTCGCCCACCCAAGCGCGCAGGATGGACGCAATCATCTGCGTCACCGTGGTCTTGCCGTTGCTGCCCGTCACAGCGATCAGCGGCAGGTCGAACTGCGCGCGCCACGCCTGGGCCAGCTGGCCGAGCGCCACTCGGGTGTCGGGAACGAGCAAACCGGCAAGGCCCGATGCGCGCAGCGCGGCTTCGCTCTCGAAGTTGCAGAGGGCCGCCACGGCACCCTGCGCGCGGGCCTGATCGAGGAAGGCAGCGCCGTCGAAGCGCTCACCCTTGAGCGCGACGAAGCAGTCGCCCGCTGCGAGGGTGCGGGTGTCGGTGTGCACGCGCTGGGGGCGCAGCGACCCGTCGCCGACGAGGCGGCTGCCCGGAATCCAGGCCAGGGCTTCTTTCAGGGTCATCATGGCTGAGCTGGAATTCATGCGGGGGTGCCAACGCTGGTCGCACGACGGCGCTCGAGCGCCGCGAGGGCCTCGGCCCGATCCGAAAACGGCCGCCGCACACCGGCGACCTCCTGATACGTCTCGTGGCCCTTGCCGGCCAGCAGCACCACGTCCGCCGCCGCCGCGTGATCCAAGGCATACGCGATGGCGCGGGCGCGATCGGGCTCGACGGCTGCGGGGGCATGCGCCATGCCCGCGAGAATCTGGGCCAGGATCGCCTCGGGGTCCTCCGAGCGCGGGTTGTCGCTGGTGAGGACGACGGCATCGGCCAGGCGCTCGGCAATGGCGCCCATCAGCGGGCGTTTGCCCGGATCGCGGTCGCCGCCACAGCCAAACACACACCACAAGCGACCGCCACGCTGCACGGCAAGGCCCCGCAAGGCGGCAAGAACCTGTTCGAGCGCGTCCGGCGTGTGCGCATAGTCGACGACGACCAGCGGCTCGCCCGCACCACCAAGGCGCTCCATGCGCCCCGGAACGGGCTGCAGCGCCGAGCACGCCTGCACGGCCGCGTCGAGCGGATGGCCGAGCGCGCGCAAGCAACCCAGCACGACGAGCAGATTCGCCGCGTTGTAGTCGCCGATCAGCCCAGTCTGCACGGCATGCGCCGTCCCGCCCTCGAGCACTTCGAAGCTCAAACCCTCGCCCGTCGGGGAAAGCCGGTAACCCATGCCGCGGGCGCGCAGGCGCGCGGATGACGCGGTGCCGACCGTCCAGACATCCAGGCGACCGGCGAGCGCCTCGGCCAGCTCGGCACCCTTGGGGTCGTCGACAAAAATGACCGCGGCGCGCAGCCCTGGCCAGTCGAACAAGGACCGCTTGGCCTGCCAATAGGCCTCCATGGTCCCGTGGTAGTCGAGATGGTCTTGCGTGAAATTCGTGAAGGCTGCGATCGCGATGCGCGTGCCATCGAGCCGGTGCTCGGCAAGGCCGATCGAAGACGCTTCCATGGCGCAGACGCGCACGCCTCGTTCGACGAACGAGCCGAGCGTTTGCGCGAGCAGCACCGGGTCGGGCGTGGTCAGCCCGTTGTGCTTGAGCGTGGGCAGGATTCCGGTACCCAAAGTGCCGATGACCCCGCATGAATGGGCAGTTTCTTGCTGTAGTTTTGAGAGTGCTTGGGCAATCCACCAAGTGCTCGAGGTTTTGCCGTTGGTGCCGGTCACCGCGACGACGTCGAGGCGCTCCGAGGGCCGCCCGTACCACAGCGAGGCAATCGGCCCGGCCAGAGCTTTGAGGCCCGGCACGGCGGCCACGTCGTCCCCGTCGCAGTCGAAGCGCTCTGCGCCTTCGCGCTCGACCAGGCATGCCCGCGCGCCCGACTGCCGCGCGGCACCGACGTAGGCCCGCGCATCCACCGCCGCACCCGGCCAGGCCACGAACGCGTCGCCCGGCCGAACCGCACGGCTGTCGCTGCACAGGCCGCGCACGTCGCGCGTGCGCAACCAGTCGACGACTGCTTGGGGGGTTTGGAGAACGCGCATCAGAACGACTCCTCCGCGGCGTCGACGACGATCTGCGGCTGCACCGCCATGTCCGGCGGCACGTTCATCAGGCGCAGCGTCTGCTGCACGACTTCGCTGAATACGGGCGCGGCCACCACGCCCCCGTAAAACTCGCCGTTGCTCGGCTCGTCGATCATCACCGCGACGATCACCCGTGGCTGCTCGATCGGCGCCATGCCGGTGAACCAGGCGCGATAGCGATTGGTCGCATAACCCTTGCCGACCTGTTTGCGCGCCGTGCCGGATTTTCCGCCCACGGAATAACCCACGGTCTGCGCCTTCTGTCCGGTGCCTCCAGGACCGGCCGCCATTTGCAGCATCTTGCGCACGGCCGCGGCCGTCTGTGCGGAGAACACCTTGACCCCATGCACGGGCTCGTTGCGCTTGATCATGGTCGCGGGCAGCACTTCACCGTCATGGGCGAAGGCCGTGTAGGAGTGCGCCATCTGGAACAGCGAAGCCGAAAGACCGTAGCCATAGGACATGGTGGCCTGCTCGACGGGCTTCCAGCTTTTCCAGGGGCGCAGCCGACCCGCGGCGGCACCGGGAAACTCGATCTGCGGTTTTTGACCGTAGCCCAAGGAAACAAAGGTGTCCCACATCTCGCGCGGGCTCATGCGCTGCGCGATCTTGAGCGCGCCGACGTTGCTCGACTTCTGGATCACGCCCTCGACGGTCAAGGTCCCGTAGTTGTGCGTGTCGTTGATCGTGAAGCCCCCGATCTGATAGCGGCCCGGAGACGTCTCGATCAGGGTCTGGGGGGTGACCCGGCCCGCTTCGAGCGCCATGGCGACGGTGATCGGCTTCATGGTCGAGCCGGGTTCGAACACATCGGTCAAGGCGCGGTTGCGCAACTGCTCGCCCGAGAGGTTTTGCCGCCGATCGGGCTGGTAACTCGGGTAGTTCGCGAGTGCCAAGACCTCGCCCGTGCGCGCATCGAGCACCACGACGCTGCCGGCTTTGGCCTTGTGCGCCAACACGGCGTCGCGCAGCTTTTGGTAGGCGAAGAATTGAACCTTGCTGTCGATGCTGAGCTGCAGATCGCGCCCATCGACCGGCGGCACCTGCTCGCCCACGTCCTCGACCACACGACCGAGCCGGTCCTTGATGACGCGGCGGGACCCAGGGCGGCCGGCGAGTTCGCGGTCGAACAGCAGCTCCATCCCTTCCTGGCCCTGATTTTCGACGTTGGTGAAACCCACGATGTGGGCGGCCGCTTCGCCCTCGGGGTACATCCGTTTGTAGTCCCGGCGCTGGTAGACGCCTTTGATCCCGAGCGCGGCGATTTCGCGCGCGACCGACTCGTCGACCTGCCGCTTGAGCCAGACGAAGGTCTTGTCCTCGTCGGCCAGGCGCCGCTGCAACTCGTCGAACGGCATTTCGAGCAAACGCGCGAGCGCACGCAGCCGCTCCGGATCACGATCCACGTCCTCGGGGATCGCCCAGATGCTCTGGGCAGACACGCTGGAAGCCAGCAGCAGTCCATTGCGGTCGAGTATGCGACCCCGGTTGGCCGGCAACTCCAGGGTGCGGGCATACCGGACCTCGCCCTGACGCAAGAAAAACGCGTTGTTCCAGACCTGCACGTACGCCGCCCGAACGGCGAGCGCGCCAAAGCCCAGCGCGAGCGAGGCCACGATGAACTTGCTGCGCCAGGCCGGTGTCTTGCCCGCCAGCAAAGGACTGGCGGCGTAGGCCACACTGCCGCCCCTCATCGCTGAGCCTCCGATGCCACGGCCGCCGGCACCGCGACGTACTGGGTGATCGCGGGTGTCGCCGTGCGCATGCCCAGTCGTTCCCGCGCGAGCCGCTCCACCCGCAAGGGGGTCGCCTGAGCGCGACGTTCGACTTCGAGCCTTTGGCGCTCGCTCGCAAGCGCCCGGGCCTGCGCCTGCGCCTGCTCGAGTTCGACGAACAAATGCCGCGAGGCCGCCTGGACATGTACGACGTAGAGCGCGCTGGCCACCACCGACAGCAGGAGGACGAGGTTGAGCCGCGTCATGTCGCCACCTTCTCGGCCACGCGCATCACGGCGCTGCGCGCGCGCGGGTTGGCCTGGATCTCGGCCTCGCTCGGCCGCACGCGCCCGAGCGCCTTGAGCGGCAGCGCCTTGGGCGGCGCAAATGGCAGGCGTCGGTCGACGGTCTCGCGCGCATGCGCCGCGATGAATCGCTTGACGATGCGGTCTTCCAGCGAATGAAAGGCAATCACCACGAGCCGCCCACCGGGCCGGAGCACCTTCAACGCCGCGGCAAGCGCCGCGTCGAGGGATTCGAGCTCCCGGTTGATGAAAATCCGTAGAGCTTGAAAGGTGCGCGTGGCCGGGTTTTGTCCGGCTTCCCGGGTCTTGACCGCACCAGCCACGACCCCGACGAGGTCGGTCGTGGTGCGCACAGGCTGTCCGCTGTCGCGGCGAGCCACAATCGCCTTTGCAATCGGCAGAGCAAACCGTTCTTCGCCATAGTCACGAATCACCTCCGCAATTTCCCGAACCGACGCCACCGCGAGCCAGTCGGCCACACTCGGGCCGCGGGTCGGGTCCATCCGCATGTCCAAAGGGCCCTCGAAACGAAAAGAAAAACCCCTTTCGGGGCTGTCGATCTGCGGGGAGCTGACCCCAAGATCGAGCAGGACCCCATCCACGCTTTCCGGGGGCAGCTGCGCCAGATCGCTGAAATTGGCATGCCGGATCGAAAACCGCGGGTCGCTGAACTCGGCGGCGGCCGCCACCGCTTGCGGATCCTGGTCGAACGCGAGGACGCGGCCTTCCGGAGCGAGCTTGGCGAGGATGCGACGCGTGTGACCGCCGCGGCCGAAGGTTCCATCGACATAAACCCCCAGAGGGTTCGTCACGAGCGCATCGACTGCCTCTTCGAGCAGCACGGTGGTGTGGGCAAGGTCCGTCATGCCTGGCCCCTCAGAACGAGAAGTCCTTGAAGACGTCGGGCATCTCGGCCTTCATCGCCTCGGCTTCCTGCGCCTCATAGGTCGCCTGATCCCAAAGCTCGAAGTGGTTGCCCATGCCCAGCAAAACGACGTCGCGACTGATCCCGGCCGCCTTGCGCAGCTCGGGAGAAATCAGCACCCGCCCGGTGCCATCGAGTTCGACGTCGAGTGCGTTTCCCAGAAAGATCCGCTTCCACCATTGGGCCGACATGGGCAAAGCCGCGATCCGCTCACGGAAGCGCTCCCACTCCGGCCGCGGGAACAGCATCAAACACCCATGCGGATGCTTCGTCACGGTCAAGGCGCCCTGGGCCGTTGCGTGCAGGACCTCGCGGTGCCGGGTGGGCACCGATAGCCGGCCTTTCGCATCCAGACACAACGCTGACGCCCCTTGAAACACGCTGATCCCTCGTTGAGCCATCGGCGGTCGGACCGCTTTTGGCACTTTCTACCACTTCATTGCACTTTTTTGCACTGTAGCAGGAACGCTAGAGCATGCAAAGACGTGTTGCAACAAAATCTTGCAGGGAAATCAATCACTTAGAGCCGACTTTTCGGCCGAAGCCGCTCAAAAACCATTCGCCAGCATAGACTTGGCGCACGCTCCGAAAGTGGGCTGTGAAGTCCTGGCAAGGAACAAGCCGGCGGCGGGAGCGTGACTTCCTTCACGACTGACCCGCTCGTCGGTGGTGAAGCCGAGCGGTCTAGGGCGTCGGGGGAATCGAGCGTGGGAAAGGGCCTACCCCGAGAATGCGGCCGCTGCGGAGGTGCGACACCGGTGCGTCGTACAGCCCGGCAAGCGCTCCCCGGGCGAGCGCCCGGACGCGCTCAGCGTGGGCTCAATCGACGCGCGTGGAGATTTGGGCCACGTCCGCAATGCCCAGCAGGCGGAAGAAGCCTGCGACCAGGCGATGGACCTGCTCGAAATGCACCGACCGGCCTTGCGCTTGCTGCTCGCTGAGCCAGTTGAGCAGTTCACCCGCTGCAGCGAAGTCAACCCGAGCCAACGCCCGGCAAGAAATGACGGGAAGTTCGGCCCCCTCCAGACGTTCGGCGAGCGTGCGCACCGTCGCCGAGATGTCCCCGACCAGCTCACCGCTGAGTTCGACCGCGGCGGGCCGGAGCAGCCCCGATTGGAGGCTGCTGGCTCCAAAATCCATGGGTTCGAACCCTGGCCGCGGAGGAGCCGTCGCAGCCGCGTCTTCTGCGAGCCCGATGAAGGTGTTCGCTCCTTCTTCGACCACACCTTCGGCGTTGATGCGGCGGTACCGCCCGCGCGGCGCCTCCCAGGAGGGCGGCGAAACCTCATACGTCACGCAGTAGTCGAGTGCAGCCAGTTCGAACTCGTCGGCCCGACCCATGGCGCGCAACAGCGACAGGCGGACATGCCACCAGCGGGCGTCGATGGACCGGTCGCCCGAAGGAGCCGCAGCCGCCAGCAACTCGAGCAAGCCGTCGGCACCGACCATATGCACCTCGACCGGCTCGGCGGCCCAGTCGGAAAACAACAGATGCAGGCTCGGGAGAGCGTCGGGTTCGATCGACTGCAGCGGCGACCAGTCGAGCCGCCAGGGTTGTGCGGTTTTTTCGAGCCGCTGGCGCAAGCCCATCACGGCCGCCGCATTCAAGCGCGCGGGGCTGCTCCAATGCAGCGCGGCACTTCCCGAGCCGGGCTGGGCTACCCGTCGGCTCTGGGCCAAGCCCGGCATCGACCACCACTGCGGCGCCGAGCGTTGGAACTGGCTTGCAAAATCGAGCGCCGCAAGCTCGAAGCGCTCTTGCTGCCCAGTCGCGCGGTAGAGGTCGAACAGCGTCATCCAGGCTTCGATCGGGTCGCGTTCGGCGCTCTCTCGTCCCAGCAGGTCGAGCAATGTGGCCTCTGCACCTGGCACATCCCCTCCGGCAAAGCGGATGTATACCTCTTCCATCTCCGGGTCGTGGGCGACCTCGTGGACTTCGATCGCGCCGGACTCGGTCGACGCGAACGTGTTCGTGCCCGGCGCAGCGGCAGGCTGGGGGCTCGTGCCACCCGAGGGCTCCAGACCGGGAGCAGAACTTGCCGCTGGGGCTCGTGCTGGCGCGCGAGCCGCCTGCGCTGCAGCGGCGGCCAGCGGGGCCGCAATCGTCGTCGCCTGCGCAGCGGCAGGCGACACCGGCGCCTCCGGGTGGCGAGAAAAAACGGTTCTCGTCACCGACGAAACCGAGTCCAGGGAGCCGTCGCGCGCCTTGGTTTTCCACCACTGCATCGACATCTGCGCTTCGATTTCGTCGATTTTTTTCAGGGTGTTGGCGCGCTCGGCCTGATTGGACGGCAGGCTGCTTTGGAAGAAAGACGCCCGCTCCACGGGCATGGCGCCTTGCACCTGCTCGCGCCGGCGGATCTTGCGCAGCATGTCGAACTCACGGCGACGCACGAAGTCGTTGCGCTTCTTGCGCTCCATCATCTCTTTGAGCATGAGCTGGCTGTGGCCGCTTGGCTCAAACGTCGATGCCTGGTCGAGGTCGGCCCAGTCCGTCGTCGGGTTGCGGACGAACTTCACCACTTTGGCGAGTAGGCTGCGCTTATCCTCTTTGGCCATGATGCTCGCCAGTGTCGCACGGTTGAGGCGGTTTGGGCATGCTCGCAAACACCATTTTCCGCCAACAGGTTCACGGACTTGGGCGCTCAGTCGCCAAACATCTTTTGCCGCAGTTCGCGGCGCTGCTGCGCCTCGAGCGACAACGTCGCGGTCGGACGGGCGAGCAGGCGGCCAACGCCGATGGGCTCGCCGGTTTCGTCGCAATAGCCGTAGTCACCCGAGTCGATCCGGGCGATCGACTGGTCGATTTTCTTGAGCAGCTTGCGCTCGCGGTCGCGCGTGCGCAGTTCGAGCGCGTGTTCTTCTTCGATCGTGGCGCGGTCCGCCGGATCGGGCACGACGACGGTGTCCTCGCGCAGATGTTCCGTGGTCTCGCCGGCGTTGTTGAGAATGTCGGCTTTGAGACGCTGCAGTTTGAGCCGGAAGAAGGCGAGCTGCGTCGGATTCATGTACTCCTCGTCCGGCATCGCGAGGATATCGTCGTCGGTCAGTTCCTCGACGGGTTTGATCTTCCAGTTGTTGGCGCGTTTCGGGTCTTTCTTCAGCGCCGCGGAATTCGGCGCTGCAGGCAGGGTAGCAATCGGCATGGTGTGGTCGTAAGAGGCCTTGGCCGCGGTCGAGGCGACGGCCTGGGCCATGGATGGAACGGTCATCTGGGCCAGCCGCGCCCCCCGGGTCACCCGGGTTCGCGGCGGCGTGGCGACGGGAGCGGCTGGAGCCGAAACCGCCGGTGCAGGCTTGGCGGGCACTGCGGCACGGGCTTGCTCAGGCGCGGGCGTGGCTTTTTTGGCCACAGTCGTCGTCTGAGTTTTCCGGGGTGCCGGCGCTGGAGCTGGAGCCGGCTTTGGGGCCGCCGATGCAGCCTTCGACGGCGCGGCGGGTGCCCCGACTTTGACTTTGGCTTTGGCTGGGCTGACCGAAGCTTTCTTGGCGGGCTCGGCTGCGGCGGGTGCCGCGGCTTTGGCCTTGGCCTTTTTCACCGGGGCATCGACCTTCGGGCTGGCCTTGGATTCCGCACGGGCTTTGGCGGTTGCGCTTTTCACAGCGGGTCTCCTCTTATCAATGGGCTCCGCGTCGGCAATAGCGGGGGGTTCGGCCGGCGCCGGCGCCGAATCGGCGCGCGATTGTATCGGCTTCCCCCAGGCCAGCCCCATGAGTTGCAGAATCGAGACAAACATGGTGCGTGGGTTTCAGAAAACGTTGCGGATCAGCCCACCAGGCTTTGGTTCAGACCTTGCACGAGGATGTCGCGCGGCAGGTCGATGCCGATGAACACCATCTTGCTCACGCGCGGCTCGCCCTCGGCCCACTTCGGCCCGAGGTCGCTGCCCATGAGCTGGTGCACGCCCTGGAAGATCACCTTGCGGTCAGTGCCGGCCATGTGCAGCACCCCTTTGTAGCGCAGCATGCGCGGACCGTAGATGTTGACGATGGCGCCAAGGAAATCCTCGAGCTTGGCCGGGTCGAACGGGCGCTCGGCGCGGTAGACGAAGCTCTTGACGTCGTCGTCGTGATGGTGGTGATGCAGGTGGCTGCAGTGCTCGCCGGGCGCGTGGTCGTGGTCGCAGTGGGCGTGGTCGTGACCCGCGTCTTCCTTGAGGAAGTCCGGGTCGATGTCGAGTTTGGTGTTGAGATTGAAGCCGCGCAGGTCGAAGACGGAAGCGATCGGCACCTCGCCAAAGTGCACCACGCTTTGCGGGGCGCGCGGGTTCATGTGGGTGAGCCGGTGCTGCAACGCAGCGAGTTCGTCCGGGCTCACGAGATCCGCCTTGCTGATGAAGATGCGGTCGGCAAAACCCACCTGGCGTCGTGCCTCCTGCCGCTCATCGAGTTGCTGCTGCGCGTGCTTGGCGTCGACGAGCGTGAGGATGGCGTCGAGCAGATAGCTCTCGGCGATCTCGTCGTCCATGAAGAAGGTCTGCGCGACCGGGCCGGGGTCGGCGAGGCCGGTGGTTTCGATCACCACGCGCTCGAAGTCGAGTTCGCCACGGCGCTTTTTCTGCGCGAGGTCCTGCAGCGTGGTGCGCAAGTCTTCGCGGATGGTGCAGCAGATGCAGCCATTGCTCATCTGGATGATCTGCTCCTGCGTGTCGGTCACGAGGATGTCGTTGTCGATGTTTTCCTCGCCGAATTCGTTTTCGATCACGGCGATTTTCTGGCCGTGTGCCTCGGTGAGCACGCGCTTGAGCAGCGTGGTCTTGCCCGAGCCGAGAAAGCCGGTGAGGATGGTGGCGGGAATCAGTGCCATACGGTGAGGCCTCGAGTCATGGAAAGCAATGCGGCTGCGCGGCGCGCGAGCGGGGCGACAGTGTAGCCGCGCGGTCGGCAGCGCACCGTGACCACTCTACATGAGGTGTCAAGCCCGGATTTCAATCCTTTTTTGATAGCACGATATGTCCATTTAGCGCTGGGTTTTCGGGATATTTTCCTGAAAACAGGGCTCAAAGCGGCTGGCGCAGCACCACCAGCCCCTTGAGGTAGTCGCCCTCGGGGAAAAACAGGGTGGCCGAGTGGTCCGGGGCGGCGGCAAGCCGCTCGGTGATGGCGCCATCCACACCGGCGTCGATGCCCGCGCCGGCGACGATCTTGTGGAACAGGCCGGCGTCGATGCCGCCCGAGCACGAGAACGTGAACAGCTCGCCGCCGGGCGCGAGCAGCTTGAGCGCCAGGCGGTTGATGTCTTTGTACGCACGCGCGGCGCGTTCGGCGTGGGCGGCCGTCGGCGCGAACTTCGGCGGGTCGAGAATGATGGCGTCGAAACGCTCGCCCGCGTCCAGAAAACGCCGCAGCGAGGCGTTGACGTCGGCATCGAGAAACTGCGCGCGCGCCGCATCAAAGCCGTTGAGCGCGACATGCGCGCGGGCGCGCTCGAGCGCAGGCGCCGAGGAGTCGATGGACACCACCTCGGCAGCGCCGCCGGCCAGCGCGGCCACGCTGAAGCCACCGGTGTAGCAATAGCAGTTGAGCACGCGCACGAAGCCGCGGCGCCGCGTGTGCATGGCAAAACGCGCGCGGTTGTCGCGCTGGTCGAGATAAAAGCCCGTCTTGTGGCCCTGCGCGATGTCCACCGTGAGGCGCCAGTCGTGCTCGCGGATGGTCACTTCGGTCTCGCCGCTGCCGCGCAGCCAGCCCACGGACTCCGCGAGCCCCTCGAGCGTGCGCACGCTGGCGTCCGAGCGTTCGTACAGGCGCGGGCAGCCGGTCAG
>NZ_JAEMQB010000005.1:0-14536 GCF_022759015.1 Tibeticola sp.
CGAATGTCCGGATTGAGCACGCAGAAATACGGGGTTTTGCACCAGCCGAACGCCTGGTTGTGATTGGCCCCGAATCCGAGCGGCTTGACGTTGCGGACGATGCTCATCACGAACGGCCATTCGCGCTCCTCGATCCAATGCGCCAGAGCGGGCTCGGGCACGTTCAAGGTCACGATCACTTCATGGATGTCGCCGCTGGCGTGCTGGGCCAAGTCGCCGAGCAACAAGGGAATTTCGTCGCCATGCTCGTGGCTGACGATGGAAACGGTCACCGGTTTTTTAATGGTCATTCGAATACGTCCGCTTCTCGAAAAGCCCGACCCGCCCGATCTTTTTCAGACAATCTGGGCTCGATGCCTCCCAAAGGCCAATCGATGCCGAGGTCCGGGTCATTCCAGGCAATGCAGCGCTCGAATTCTGGCGCGTAGTAGTCGGTGGTCTTGTACAGAAAATCGGCGCTTTCACTCAAGACGACGAAGCCATGCGCGAATCCAGGCGGCACCCAGAACAGCCGGTGATTATCGCCGCTGAGTTCGACCCCGACCCAGCGGCCAAAGCTCGGCGACGAGCGGCGCAGGTCGACCGCCACATCGAACACCCGGCCGCAGGCCACCCGAACCAGCTTGCCCTGCGGCTGTTGGATCTGGTAATGCAAACCCCGCAGCACGCCCTGCGCACTGCGGCTGTGGTTGTCCTGCACGAAGCGGGTCGAGCACCCCAGCGCGGCATCGAAGGCGCGCTGATTGAAGGACTCGAAGAAGAAGCCCCGCGCATCCCCAAACACCTTGGGCTCGAGGATCAGTACATCGTCGATCGCCGTGCGGATCACCTTCATCGCCGCTCCTCATCCAGCAGCCGCAGCAGATACTGTCCGTAACGATTTTTCGCCAACGGTTGCGCCAAGCGCTCGAGTTGCGCGTCATCGATCCAGCCGTTGCGCCAGGCGATCTCTTCGGGGCACGCGATCTTGAGGCCCTGGCGGTTTTCCAGCGTGGCGATGAACTGGCCCGCATCGAGCAGGCTTTCGTGGGTACCGGTGTCGAGCCAGGCGTAGCCGCGCTGCATGATCTGCACGTTGAGCTGGCCTTGCTCGAGATACGCCTGATTGACGGCCGTGATTTCCAGTTCCCCGCGTGCGCTCGGGCGTACGGCCTTGGCGATTTCCACCACCTGCTCGTCATAAAAATAAAGGCCCGTGACCGCATAGCTGCTTTTGGGCCGAGCCGGCTTTTCTTCGATGCTCACGGCGCGCCGCTGCGCATCGAATTCGACCACGCCATAGCGTTCGGGATCCTGGACGTGATAGGCAAACACCGTCGCACCTCGCGTCTGCGCATCCGCCGAACGCAAAAGCGAAGCAAAGTCGTGCCCGTAAAAAAGGTTGTCGCCGAGCACCAGCGCACAGGGCGAGCCGACGATGAAGCGCTCGCCGATTAGAAAAGCCTGCGCCAAACCGTCGGGGCTGGGCTGGACCGCATAGGCGATCGACATACCCCACTGGCGACCGTCGCCCAGCAACTGCTCGAAGCGCGGCGTGTCCTGCGGCGTGCTGATCACCAGCACCTCACGCAAGCCCGCCAGCATCAGCGTGCTCAAGGGGTAGTAGACCATGGGCTTGTCAAACACCGGCAAGAGCTGCTTGCTGATCGCGAGCGTCGCCGGATGCAGCCGCGTGCCCGATCCGCCGGCGAGGATGATGCCTTTACGGGATGTTTTCATGAGTGAGGAATGACCGGGGGTTGGAGCCAGTCTTCAAGCACGCGACGCACGCCCTCGCGCCAATCGGGCAAAGCCAGCTCGAACCGCTGCTGGATTTTGCGGGTATCGAGCCGGGAATTCAGGGGCCGCCGCGCGGCCGTTGGATAGGCTTGACTCGGGATCGGATCGAGACGCCGCGCGCGCAGCGCCGGTGCCCTGGGATGAGCGCGAACCGTCTCGAGAATGTAGGCCGCATACGCATACCAGTTCGTCTCTCCCGCCGCGGCCAGGTGGTAAATCCCGGCGGGTTCAGACGTACCGATTTCCGAGCGCGTGACCGAACGCAGCAGATGCGCCGTGACATCGGCAATCAAATCCGCACCGGTGGGCGCACCGATCTGGTCCGAGACGAAGCGGAGCTCCTCGCGCTCGGCCGCCAGGCGCAGCACCGAGCGGATGAAGTTCCCCCCGTGCCGCCCATAGACCCAACTCGTGCGCAGAATCAAGTGGCGGCGGCATCGTGCCTGCACCTGTTGTTCGCCTTCGAGCTTGGTCTGCCCGTAGACATTGAGCGGTGCGGGCGCATCGCTTTCGGTCCAGGCGCGCGTCCCCGAGCCATCGAAGACGTAATCGGTGGAATAGTGCACCAGCCACGCGCCGCAAGACTCGGCCGCCTCGGCGAGCACGCCGGGCGCTGTGGCATTGACTCTTCGGGCCTGTTCGGGCTCGGACTCGGCCCGGTCGACGGCCGTGTACGCCGCGGCGTTGACGATCACCTGCGGCCGCAGCGCCTCCACGGTTTGGCGCAGCGATTGCGGCTGCGTGAAATCCGACGGCCAGCGCTCGTCCTTCGACCCCAGCGCCACCACGGTCCCCAAAGGCGCGAGGCTGCGTTGAAGTTCCCGGCCGACTTGGCCGTTCTTGCCCAACAGCAGGATCTTCATCGGAGCACCGCGTACTGGGTCTGCACCCATTGCCGATAGGCACCGCTCTGGACGCGAGCCACCCAACCCGGATGATCGAGATACCACCGCACGGTCTTGCGGATGCCGGTGTCGAAGGTTTCGGCCGGCGTCCAGCCCAATTCCCGTTCGATCTTGCGCGCATCGATCGCATAACGACGGTCATGGCCGGGCCGGTCGCGCACATGGCTGATTTGGGTCGCGTAGCTGCGCCCGTCGGCGCGGGGCCGCCATTCGTCGAGCAGCGCGCACAGCGTGCGCACGATCTCGATGTTGGTTTTCTCTTGGCGGCCGCCGATGTTGTAGACCTCGCCAGGAACACCGGCCTCGAGCACCCTGCGAATCGCGGCGCAGTGGTCGCCCACATAGAGCCAGTCGCGCACCTGGAGGCCGTCGCCGTACACCGGCAGGGGCTGGTCGGCCAGCGCATGCACAATCATCAAGGGAATGAGCTTTTCGGGGAACTGGTAAGGGCCGTAGTTGTTGGAGCAGTTCGTCGTCAGCACCGGCAGCCCATAGGTGTGGTGCCAAGCCCGCACGAGATGGTCGCTGGCCGCCTTGCTCGCGCTGTAGGGGCTGTTGGGCTCATAGCGGCGGGTTTCGGTAAACGCGGGCTCGCCCGGCTCGAGCGAGCCATAAACCTCGTCGGTCGAAACATGCAGGAAACGAAACGCCGAACGCTCAGCCGGCTCGAGCGCCGCCCAATGCGCGCGCACCGCCTCGAGCAAGGCGTAGGTACCAACGATGTTGGTCTGGACGAAATCGGCTGCGCCCTGAATCGAGCGGTCGACATGGCTTTCCGCCGCGAAATGAACGACGGCCCGCGGCCGATACCGTTCGAGCAGTCGAGCCACCAGCGCCCGGTCGGCGATGTCACCCCGCACGAACACATGGCGCGGGTCGTCTTGCAGAGGGCCCAAGTTCTCGAGATTGCCCGCGTAGGTGAGCTTGTCGAGATTCACCACCGGCTCGTCGCTCTGCGCCAGCCAGTCGAGCACGAAGTTGGCGCCGATGAAGCCGGCGCCTCCGGTCACGAGGATCATGAAACGAGCCGAAAAGGAAAGGGAGCGCCGGCAAAGCCGCGCGGCGCGGATGCTGCCGATTATCGGGCCACGGCGACCACGGGCAGATCGCGCGGCCCAGCGCCTGCCCCGCTCCTGCCGACGCTCAGAAGTGGATGCCCTGCATCATCTGCTGCAAGGCCTGCGCCTCGGGCGAGAGCTGGGGCTTGCCCGATTTGTCTCCCTTGGCTGCGGGCGAGTCGGGGAACATCCGGAAACTGGTGTTCATGATGATTTGGGCCACACGCGGCATCAGCGCGTGCAGGATTTGCCCCGTGATGCCCAGCCTTGTCGCGATGCGCACCGGCTTGAAGATGCATGCCTGCGCAATCATTTCGGCGGCGTCCTCGGGTGAGAGGGTCGGCACATTGCTGTAGATCTTGGTCGGCGCAATCATGGGCGTGCGCACCAGCGGCATGTTGATCGTCGTGAAGGTCACGCCTTGATCGGCAAACTCGCTGGCCGCGCAACGCGTCCAGGCGTCGAGGGCCGCCTTGCTGGCCACGTAAGCCGAAAACCGTGGGGCGTTGGTGAGCACCCCGATCGAACTGATATTGACGATGTGCCCGCTGTGGCGCTGGGCCATCCCGGGCAGCAAGCCCATGGTCACACGCAAGGCGCCGAAGTAGTTGAGCTGCATGGTGCGCTCGAAGTCATGGAAGCGATCGTAGCTCGATTCGATGGCGCGGCGGATCGAGCGGCCGGCGTTGTTGATGAGGAAATCGACGCCGCCATGCTCGCTCAGAACCTGCGCGATGAACCGGTCGCAATCGGCCATGTTGGCGATGTCGACCGTGTAGGCGATGAAGCGATAGCCCCGCGCTTCGGCCTCCTTGCAAGCGGCCTCGAGCTTTGCGGGGTCGCGCCCGCAGATCAGCGTCGTGGCGCCCGCTTCGGCAAACTTGTGCGCAGCGGCCAAACCGATGCCCGATGAGCCTCCCGTCACGAGCACGACCTTGCCGCCGACGGTGCCGCGAAGCGAACGATCGATGTGCAACTCCGGATCGAGGTGCCGCTCCCAGTAGTCCCAAAGCCGCCAGGCATAGTCCTTGAGGTTCGGACACGCGATGCCCGTGCCCTTGAGGGCCGCGAGGGTTTCGCGGCAATCGAATCGCGTCGGGTAATTGATGAAGGTCAGCACATCCTCGGGCAAGCCCAAGTCCTTCATCACGGCATGGCGAACCCGCCGCACGGGCCCCAAGGCCATGAGGCCTTTTTTGACGCTCTTCGGGATGAAGCCCAGCAAGGCTGCATTGACGAACACATTCATCTTCGGCGCATGCGCCGCCCGGCTGAAGATGTCGAGCACATCGCCGACCCGGTAGCCGACGGGGTCGACGAGGTGGAAGCACTTGCCGCTGTCCGACACGTGATGCGCGATGTGGTCGATGGCGTCGACGACGAAATCCACCGGTACGATGTTGATCCGTCCCCCTTCGAGCCCGATCGAGGGCATCCAGGGCGGCAAGATCTGCCGCATGCGCTGGATCAGCTTGAAGAAGTAGTAGGGCCCGTCGATCTTGTCCATCTCGCCGGTGCGGCTGTCGCCGACGACCATCGCGGGCCGATACACCGTCCACGGCACGCGGCACTCGGTGCGCACGACACGCTCGCTCTCGTGCTTGGTTTTGAAATACGGATGGTCGAGGTTCTCCGCCTCGTCGAACATGTCCTCGCGGAACACGCCCTCGTACAGTCCCGCAGCGGCGATCGACGAGACATGATGGAAATGCCGAGCCTCGATGGCGCGCGCGAGTTCCACTGCATGGCGCGTACCCTCGACGTTGACCGCCATCTGGCGTTCTTCGTCGGCACCGAGGTCATAGACCGCGGCGAGATGGAAGAAGTGGTCGATTTGACCCTTGAGACGCTTGACGTCCTCGGCGCCGACACCGAGCTTCTTTTGTGTGAGGTCGCCCACGATCGGGATCGCCCGCTTGGCACTCACCCCCCAGGCGGCGCGCAGCTCGGGCACCTTGTCGAGGCTCTCGGGTCGGACGAGGAAATACACCTCCGAGCCTTTCCGTTCGAGCAGCTTCTGGACCAGGCGCTTGCCGATGAACCCGGTCGCCCCCGTGACGAAATAACGCATACATCCCTCCAGTTTCGATCGCAGATGGCCGTCGATTCTGACGCGGCGGAAGGCTATCCGGCCTGGGCATAAACCCGAGGGAAGCGCCGCAACCCCATGGATTAGGAGCCAAACCCTACACGCGCGCCGAAGCGAAAGCTACAGTGCACGCTGTCTCGTCCCAGGCGAGGCTTCAGCCGATCCCGCGATGGCCCGCGAGACGCTTGGGGTTGCCGAAGCGGTCGATTCCGGTTCGGCGCATCGTCACCGAAACCACATACGGAGGAATCCCATGGTCAAGAAGGTTCAGAAATCCGCGACGGCCCGCACCAAAAAGACAGCCGCTGCCAGCGCCGCACCCGCATCGGTCAAAGATTCGGCGCAACAAATCTGGCTCGCGGGCCTGGCGGCCTTCACCAAGGCACAGAACGAAGGCGGCAAGCTGTTCGAAACTCTGGTGAAGGAAGGTTTGGCCATCCAGCGCAAGACCCAAGCCGTCGCCGAAGAGAAGATCAACGAGGCAACCAACAAGATGGCCAACATGGCAACGGGCATCACGACCAAGGCCACGGGCCAATGGGACAAGCTCGAGACGATCTTCGAAGAGCGCGTGGCCCGCGCCCTCAACAAGCTGGGCGTTCCTTCGGCCAAGGACGTGGAGGCGCTGATCGCCCGCATCGAAGATCTCAACCACAGCGTGCAAAAGCTGTCGGGCAAAGCGGCGCCGGCCGCAACCAAACCCACAGCCAAGCCGGCTGCCAAGCCCGCCACCCCGCGCGCACCGGCTGCCAAGAAGGCTGCCGCACAGCCGGCCGAAGAAGCGCCCCGCGCCAAGCGCAGCCGCGCGACGGCCGCCCCGGCGGCGCAGCCCGCCGAAAAGCCCGCACGGCCCGCACGCAAGCGCGCCGCAGCAGCGGCCAAAGTCGCCACCGCGCCCGAGATGAAGCCCGAAGCCGCTGAAACCGCCGCGACGAACGCCTGACGCGCCGTCCACAGCGCAACCGACATGGTTGGCGCCGATTGACGCCGCCCGCGCCGGCCCTACACTGCGAGCATGAGCTTATCCATCGTTGACCCCGGGCGGTCGCGGCAGGCCGCCGCACGCAGCACGACCGACCCCAAAGTGGCGCTGGCACTCGCTGGCGGCGGGCCCCTGGGGGCCATTTGGGAAATCGGTGCTCTGTGCGCGCTCGAGGAGTCGATCGCGGGGCTCAAGCTCAATGCACTCGACCACTACGTCGGGGTATCGGCCGGAGGCTTCATTGCGGCGGCGCTGGCCAACGGCATGACCGCGCGCGAGATTTGTCGCGGCTTCATCGAAAACAGTGACGAGAGCGCCGAGGTATTCGACCCTTCGTGGCTCATGCAGCCGGCTTGGGGCGAATTCGCGCGACGGGCGCGCCAGCTGCCGGCCTTGGGCACGTCGGCGCTGTGGCGGTTCTTCGTCGAGCGCCGATCCCTGATCAGCGCGCTCGAGCGCCTCGGCCCCGCGCTGCCCACCGGGGTTTTTGGTAATGAAGAGGTACACCGCCGCCTGAGCGCCTTGTTTTCACGCGAGGGCCGCACGAACGATTTTCGGCGGCTGCGCACGCGGCTGACCTTGGTTGCCACCGACCTCGACAGCGGGGCGGCCGCACCGTTCGGCCGCGCCGGCTGGGACCATGTGCCGATTTCCCGCGCGGTACAGGCCAGTTCGGCATTGCCCGGACTGTTTCCGCCGGTCGAGATCGACGGCAAGCACTATGTCGACGGTGCCTTGAAAAAGACGCTGCATGCCACCGTGGTGCTCGACGAAGGGGTCGATTTGCTGTTGTGTCTGAACCCGCTCGTCCCCTTCGATGCCACCGCCCCGGCTTTCGCGGACTGGCTGCGGCGCGGCTTGCCGGCGGAGCGGCGGCGCATCCCGCGCATCATCGAAGGCGGCTTGCCCGCGGTGTTGAGCCAGACCTTCCGCACCATGATCCACTCGCGGCTGGAGCTGGGCATGAAAGGCTACGAGCGCCATTACCCCGGAACCGACATCCTGCTGTTCGAGCCGGACCATCGAGACCCGGAGCTCTACCTCGCCAACACCTTCAGCTATAGCCAGCGCCGGCAACTGGCCGAGCATGCCTACCAGCAGACACGCCACCATTTGCGCACGCACCGCAGCCGCTTCTCGCACCGTCTGGCACGGCACGGCATGGCGCTCGACCTCGAGGCGCTCGAAGATCCGCGGCGGCATTTGGTTCAGCCCGTGGTGCCGACGAGCGCGACCGGCGTCGCACTCAACCGCCTCGAGGAACTGCTCGAAGATCTCGCAGACTGGGTGCACGACCGGGAGCGGGAGCGCCGCGCTGCTTGAACGGCCATGGGCATTTCAGGATCGGCCGTGCCGATCCCATGCCGGTGTGAGCGCGCCGCAACGGCCTCGCGTTGGCGTAAAGTCCGGCCATGGTCAAGAAAGCCCCACGCCGTACCGCGGAACGCATCCTCGAGGTCACGCTCGAACTGTTCAACCGGTTTGGCGAGCCCAATGTCTCGACGACCTTGATTTCGTCCGAGCTGCGCATCAGTCCGGGCAACCTCTACTACCACTACCCCGCCAAAGACGAGCTCATCAACAGCCTATTCGATCGCTTTGAAAAAGCGGCGCAGGAGCTAATGGCCGCCGGTGACGGCGTGCGCGACGTCGAGGACGCGTGGTTTTTTCTGCATTCCCTGTTCGAGCTGATTTGGCAGTACCGGTTTCTCTACCGGGACCTCAACGACCTGCTGAGCAAGAACCGGCGGCTGGAAACACATTTCCAGCTCGTGCTGCGCAATAAAACGCGCGCCATCCGCGGCATGCTCGAAGGGATGAAACGCTCAGGCGCTCTGCGCATGGAGCGCGAAGAAATGGAGCCGACGGCCACCAGCATGGTCGTGGTGCTGACCTACTGGTTGAGCTTCGAGTACGTGCGCGATCCCCGTCACGCGCTGGAACCGGAACGCGCCCAGCAAGCGTTGTTGCGGGGGGCGCACCATGTGTTGCATCTGCTCGCGCCCTACCTCGTCTCCGAGCAGCGCACGCATCTCATCGCCCTCGCCGGTGCCTACGCACCGGCCGGAGCCAGCCCATCCGCCGCGTAGGCGAGGACGTCGTCACGAAGACGGCCTTCGCTTGGGTGTCAGCGCTCTTTGGCCGCTGTGCCGGCATCATCTGGCGCTTCGGGCAACGCTGAAACAGCCGCTCGCGCGCCATCGCAGGAACTGATTCAGCGTTGCCTTAGGTGCTCTTATTTTTGAAGCGACCAACGGTGCTCGGCCATGACGAGCAAGCCGTCGAAGATGAGACTCTCGACGAGTTCGACGTCCTCGGCCATGCTGGGCGCCATCTTCCAACCCGCGCCGCCGGTCATGATGCAGGCAGGCCGGGCGCCGGTATGGGCGCGCAGGTGCTCGCGCATACACTCGACGGCGCCGACGATCGCGTAGGTGCCCCCGCTGGTGAGCGCGTCGCTCGTGTTCGTGGGAAACGGCCGCACCACGCCGGTCGGCACATGCAGGCCCGCAGTGCCGGATTCGAGCGCGCGCAGCATGATGCCGTGCCCGGGCAGGATGAGCCCACCCAGAAAGCGGCCGTCCGCATCGACCGCGTCGACCGTCACAGCGGTTCCCACCATGACGACGACCATCGGCCGACGCTCGCCGCGCGCCAGCAAACGATGGCGCGCGGCGATCATCGCCACCCAGCGGTCCGGCCCCAGACGCGCGGGGTGGTCGTACCCGTTGATGAGCCCGGCCTCGGCAGCGCTGGCGACGACCCAGTTCGGCGCGACATCCCAAAGCTCCATTTGCTCCTGGACCCGCCGCTTGACGGCCTCCCCCGCCACCACGCAGCCGAGCATATGCGTGGGCGCTGGCAACATCGCCCAAGGCCCTTCGCCGAGCGACTCGATGTGCTCCAGGAATTCCACGCCGTCGGCGAGCTTGCGCGACGCGGTATGAGCCCGTTCGTACAGCGCCCACTTGAGCCGCGTGTTGCCGACGTCGATCGCAAGAAAAGTCATGGCTGGCATTATGGCAAGCGTGCCTGGACGTTCAGAGTGCACCGAGCCAGCACGCACGCTGCACCGCAGCGAGCTTGTTGTCGACGCCCAGTTTGGCCATGGCATTGGCCAGGTGGTAGTTCACGGTGCGCTCGCTGCAGCCGATCCGTTCGGCCACCTCGCGCGCGGTCAGA
This sequence comes from Tibeticola sp., assembly GCF_022759015.1. Taxonomy (NCBI): domain Bacteria; kingdom Pseudomonadati; phylum Pseudomonadota; class Betaproteobacteria; order Burkholderiales; family Comamonadaceae; genus Tibeticola; species Tibeticola sp. The sequence goes on from NZ_JAEMQB010000005.1 coordinate 9,997, forward strand.
CCGTCGAAGGTCAGCGCGAGGCATTGCCGCTCGCGCGGGCTGAGCAAGCCCTCGGCCTCGACGATGGACCGACGCAACTGCGGCCAGATATTCATCACCGACCAGACGACGCTGACCGCGTCGGTGCGATCGTGGAAAGCGCAGGAGCTGAACAAAAAACACTCGAACGCACGGCCTCCCGGCAGACCAAACTCGACCCGCACGAGACTTTGGAAACCGTGTCCGAGACACAGACGCCGCCAGCGATTGCCTTCGTCGAATGCCGACTTCGCCAGGTGCTGCCAGGCCACCAGGGGCGCGCCGGACGCCGTCCAAGCGGGGCCAAAGGCGTCGCTCTGGGCCAGCGCCTCCGCAGCGACGCGCAACACCGGCGGATACACGGCCACCACGCGCCGCGTGGCCCCCGAATCCAGCCACTGGGGCCCGAGAATGATGACGGCCTCGACCGACTGACTGCGCAGGCCGAGCAACCAGTCGGCCAGCAGCGGGTCGAGCGCAGTGCTGTCAGAGTTCTCAGGGTGCTCCATCGCCTCGGGAATTCAAAACTCAGACAATAGCAGGCTTGCCGGGTTCGCCGTTTGCTCGAATTCGGCGCCCAACGACGACCCGGCGTGCCCCCTGCGCGGTGCACGATTTCGAACGAACCCACCCGACCTTGGCAAGCGAGCGATCCTTGAAACTGAGCTCTTTCTGGCGTCATCGGTGGATGCGGCGCCTGCGTGACGTGACGCTGGCGGTGCCGCTGGAGCCGATCCTGCACGCCTCACCGCTGCGCCTCAAGCTGCTCGGGCTCTACACGATGATTGGCCACCCGCTGTTTTATTTCGTCTGGGCACACCTGTATCCGCAGCCGTTCGAGGATGCCGCCCTGCGCGCGTTGATGACCGCATGCGGCATCCCCCTGGTGCTTGACTCGGTCGCCCTGCGTCCGCAAAGCCAGCGAAGCGCGCGCGTCTTCACCACCGTGCTGTTCATCCAACTGCCGCTGTTTTTCAGCTGGATGTACTTCATGAACGGTCACAACGACGTTTGGATCGCCAGCTTGGCGACCGTCATCGTCATCTATTTCCACTTGACCGATTGGCGGCTGGCCGCAGCAGGCTCCTTGATCGGCCTGGGGCTCGCGGCCCTGCTGGCGCTGCCCTTTATCGAAACGCCTTCGGGTGGGGTACCGCCGTCCCACGCCTTCGTCCTGGCATTCGCATGGATGTCGGGCTTGCTGCTGGGCATTTCGGGCGCCAACCTGCGGCGCGAGCGGATCGAGCATTCGCTGGCCACGATCGGCATCATGGCGCACGAGCTGCGCACGCCCTTGGCCACCACCGCACTGATCGCCGATGCGCTGCGCATGGAAGCACAACGCAAGAGCGGCGAGGGGCCGCGCCCCGAGTCGCTCGAAAAATGGGCGGCGCGGTTGCACCAGCTCACCCGGTCCATGAACCATCACATCGACCTGCAAATCGCCAATGCGCGGCTGCTTCAACTCAGCGACCATGGCGACCGCATCTCGGCAGCCGAACTGGTCCGTGAAGCAGTCGCCGCCTACCCGTACCGTAGCGACAAGGAACGTGAGTGCATCCGCATCGAGGTTCACCAAGACTTCGAGTTTCGCGGCAGTCGCAGCCAGTTTCTGCGGGTGATCGACAATCTGCTTCAAAACGCGCTGCGGGCGATGCACGCGACGGGCAGCCCGCTGCGGCCCGGAGGCATCCGCATCGAGGTCGGAATTCGGGGGAAACAGGGCCGCATTCGGGTATCGGATCAAGGTCTGGGCATCGCCCCGGAGGTGCTGCCGCATGTGCTCGAACCCTTTTATTCGACCGAGGCCGGAACCGGTCATGGCCTGGGCTTGGCATTCTGCCGGCGGGTCGTCGAGTCTGCGGGTGGCGTGATCGAGGTTCGCAGCCCAGCAGGCAGCGGCGCCATCGTGTCCCTTACCGTGCCGGTTGCCGAGTCATGAGAAAACCCACCGATATCGCCTGCTTCCCACTCTATTGGAGACCGGGTCGGGTCGCCTTCCTCGACGACGATCCCGACTATCTGGAAATGCTCGCCGAGGTCATGCCCGAAGATTGGGCGGTCTCGCTGTTCGAGCAACCGGCGGCCTTCATCCGCAGCCTGCAACAGGAGCCCCCGCTCGAATCCACCGATGAGTGGCAACACCGCCGCATGCTCGAGCGCTGGCGCGACGGGGCGACGCTGATCCCCCAGCTCGTCGAATACTGGCGGCAGGATGGACAGGCCCGTTACGCGCGGCACAACGTCTGCGTGGTCGACTATTCGATGCCCGCCATGAACGGCATCGAAGCGCTCGACGAGCTGGTGCAATGGTCCGGGCACCGCGTGCTGCTGACCGGTCGCGCGGACGAGCAAATCGCCGTGCGAGCGTTCAACCGCGGCATCATCGACCAATACATCCCGAAGCAGTCACCCGACATCACCGAGCGCCTCATCAGCTGCGTGCGCGAACTGCGCGCGCTCACGTCCGAGCGCCTGCAGCAGACCTGGCGCAACACGCTGAGCTGGACCCAGCTGCAGCTCATGCGGGACACCAGCGTCGCCGGCGCCTTGCGGGCTGCCCTGGACCAGCGCGGGTGTGTCGAGCATTTCGTCATCGGCGACCCCTTTGGCGTACTGGCGCTCGATGCCGAGGGGCGCAGCTGGTGGCTGCAGCTCGAAACGCCCAGACGGCTCGAGGAGCTCGCGCAGCTCGCGCAAGAGATCGGCTTCGATGCCCAGACACAGAACGACATCCGCGCCGGGCGCTGCGTGCTCGACGCCGAACTGACCCTAGGCCTGGGGCGTTCGCGGCGGCAGGCCGAGCGGCATCCAGCGCAGCGGCTCGACTGCGGCCCCGAACTCTACGGAGCCTGCATCCCCCTGTCCGAGGCGTGGTGCCCCGGCGCCGCAAGCGCCTACCGCAGCTATCTCGACCGCGCCCGTCTGCTGCGCGGCTGAGGCAGCGCCGCGCGCGGGGGCGGCGACTCTGGCCTTTCGGAGAAGTGGACTCGCCCGCACCGAGCGTCAATCGGCCACGGCCTCGCCCACGCGCTGCCGGCGGGCGAGCGGCCATTTCCACGGCTCGACGATGGGGGCGATTTGCTCGGCCACCGAGACGGTGTAGTCGAGCTCGGCATCGGTCAGCCCGGCGTGCACCGTCAGGCGCACCATGGTCCGATTTCGACTGGTCGCCGGAGCGCAGAAGACGGCACCGAACACGCCACGCTCTTCGAGCGCATCACGAAGAATCATGGTCGCAGGCTCGGTGCCGGCTTCGAGCGCAATGATCTGCTCGGTGCCCTGGTGGATCGGATAGCCCAAACCTTCGAGCGCGCGGCGCAGGCGTCGGGTCTGCCGGTGCAAGGCTGCCCTCGCTTCGTCGGCGCGCTGGATGACGTCGAAGGTGGCTGCCAGCGCCGCGATTTCATGCCCCAGCAGGCAGGAACTGAACATGTTGGGGTAGCTGGTGCTGAGAACGTAGTTGCGCATGTTCGTCGGCAGGGTCATGAAGCCCGCGCGGCCGGCAAAGGCTTTGGCGAGGCTCGCGGTGATGAAATGCACGCGCTCGCTCAAGCCCAGTGCTTTGCACAAACCCGCCCCCTGGGGGCCATGGGTGCCCAGCGAGTGCGACTCGTCGACGACGATCATGCAACCCATACGCTCGGCGACCTCGACCATTTCCACCAAGGGGCAGACGGCCCCGGTGGTGCTGTAGACCGAGTCGACGACGACGACGCCAGGGCCATGGCGTGCCACGGTGCGCTGCAAATGCTGCGGATCGTTGTGGCGGAACACCTGCATCGGTGCCCCGGCACGACGAGCCCCTTCCCAGAGCGAGGTGTGTGCCAGGGTGTCGAGATACACCGGCGTTTCGGGGTCCGCGATCGCTTGCAGCAGGCCAAGGTTGGCTGCATAGCCCGACTGGCAAATCAGGCCGTCCTCATGACCGACGAAGGCTGCCAGCCCGCGCTCGAGCGCCCGTGCCGGGTGCGTGTCGAGCAGAAAGACGCTCGACTGAATGACGTAGTCCGCATCCCGGCGCAAAGCCTCAGTCTGCGCGGCGACGATCTCCGGGTGGCCAGTCAGGTTGAGATAGTCATTGCCGTTGAGGCGCACGGCCTCGGGCCCGGCGTCTCGGCCGTGGAGTAGCGAGCGGCCGCCCCAAAGCGTATCCCACCGGGTGCGAAACTCCCGCACAATCCGCGCTTCGAGATGTGCACTGATCGGTGCCGAGCGGCCGCTCGAGTTCCAGGCCGGGTTTGGTTTTTGCGAACGTGTTTGAGCGATTTCCATGGCTGCCTCCGAGGGTGAAAAACCCATTGAAGGCACCAACCGTGACTTTTGTCACGAAATCGACTGTCAGGATTGACAGGGAGTGAGGCGGACGCTCACCCCCTCCCGCGCGCCGCAGGCAACTCGCGCCTCAGTTTTGGCGCCAGGGCAGCCCGTGAAAGCGCCAGCCGCCTTTGTGTCCGCGCTGCGCGTGTTCATCGGGGTCGCCCTCGAAGCCTTCGAGGATGTTGTAGGCCTCGATCCCGAG
>NZ_JAEMQB010000018.1:0-4716 GCF_022759015.1 Tibeticola sp.
ACCGTCTGCGGCTGTGGGCGACGTGAACGAGGCGCACGAAGGTGCTTCGGCTCCGGCCTCGCTGGAGCAGCGGGTACTCCACGCCTTTCTGGCGCAGCATTACCTCGGGGCGCCCCTGCCGCCCTTGTTGATTGTCAGTCAGGCCGTCGAGCCTGAGCTGCAGCAACTGCTCGTCCAGGAGGGGGTAGGGCGCTTAAAGATCACGGACAGTCCCCGGGGGGTGCATCGTGTGTGGCTGGAAATGGCTGAAAAGAACGCCGAGATTCAGCTCGCACGGGTTCTGAGTGAACAAGGCTCGCAGCGTGCGAGGACCGAGGCGCTGGCGGAGGTTTTGGGCTTGGATGTCGAGGACCTGGATGAGGTCGTGATCGAGTGTTTCGATATTTCGCATTCCTCGGGCGAGGCGACGCATGCCTCCTGCGTGGTTTACGACCACCACCAAATGCAGCCCTCCAAATATCGGCGCTTTCGAATCGAAGGCATCACCCCGGGGGATGATTACGCGGCGATGCGACAGGCGCTTCGACGTCGTTACGGCCCGCTGGCCGCAGTCGAGCCTTCGGAGGCGGCGGTCAGCACTGGGGAAGAGGCATCGGCGCGAGGAGGGGATGCCCGTGGCCGGAGGCTCCCCTCGGTCGTTCTGGTGGATGGCGGGGTTGGGCAGGTTCATGCGGCTGCCGAAGTGTTCCGCTCCTTGGGCTTGAGCGAGCGCTTGATCGTTGGGGTCGAAAAAGGCGAGGGGCGCAAGGTCGGACTCGAGGAGTTGGTTTTCGCGGATGGGCGGGAGAAGCGCAGCTTGCGTCCCGACTCCGCCGCCTTGATGCTGGTGGCGCAAATCCGCGATGAGGCTCACCGATTCGCGATCACTGGAATGCGTGCGCAGCGCGCGAAGACGCGCTTCGGCGGAGGGGCGCTCGAAGAAATCCCAGGCATCGGTCCCAAGCGCCGCGCTCGGCTGCTGCAGCAGTTTGGCGGGGTTCGGGGCGTCTCGGAGGCCAGTGTCGAGGACTTGATGCGGGTCGAGGGGATATCCCGGTCGCTCGCCGAAACCATCCATCGCGCGTTTCACTGAAGCCATTCCGACGCGCTGGGCTCGTGCCAAAATGCCAACATGTTCCTGACCGTTCCGACGCTGCTGACCTGGACCCGTATCGTGGCGATTCCGCTGATCGTGGGGGCCTACTACCTGCCGGTCGAAATGGAGCGGGCCAACCAGATTGCAACGCTTTTGTTCGTGGTCTTTGCGCTGACCGATTGGCTCGATGGCTATCTTGCGCGCAGGCTCAACCAGGCGTCGGCCTTCGGTGCGTTTCTCGATCCGGTGGCGGACAAATTTCTGGTTTCGGCGTCCTTGTTGGTGCTGGTTCATCTGCAGCGGGTCGACGTCTTCGTGGCGCTCATCATCATCGGCCGCGAAATCGCGATTTCGTCGTTGCGGGAGTGGATGGCTCAGATCGGCGCTTCGCGCAGCGTGGCTGTGCACATGCTCGGGAAGCTGAAGACGACGTTCCAGATGGTGGCCATTCCGTTCTTGCTTTTCGACGCCACGCTCTTCGGCTCGATCGACACCCGGCGTTGGGGACATGGGCTGATCTGGGTGGCCGCGGTTTTGACCGTTTGGTCGATGGTTTACTACTTGAGGCGCGCGGTCCCCGAGATTCGGGCTCGGGCGAAATAGGGCAACGCTGAACAAGTCCCTCGCGCGTCGCGCATCCCGGCTACGGGCGGTCTGCGTCGTTGCAAATCCTCGCCATAGCTTTGGCTATGGCTGCGGTTTGCGCCTCGCATCCCATCCCGCGGCCGGGCGCGCGCCATCGCGGGAACTTGTTCAGCGTTGCCATAGATCGGTGGCGCCCTCTGCGCGTTGGTCGGTGTTGGCGCCGGCGGGGTTCGTGCTGATCTGGAGCACAGGGTTTGTGAGCAGTTGTAGCAACGGCCTGCCCGGCGATTGACACCCCTGGGTGCAGCGAATCTAATCCGCATCGGCTACCGGGGCTGAACCCAGTCCTCGGGCCCAGACAGGCAGGTCCACGCTTCGCGTGGCTTTTTTGTGGGGCGCTACCCGCCGCGGCGGGATAGCCGTTCGAAAACCAATGAAAGAGGGGCATTCGGTGAACAAGTCGGAATTGATTGAGCACATCGCGACCCAGGCGGATATTTCCAAGGCGGCCGCCGCCCGCGCGCTGGAAGCGATGTTCGGTGCGGTCAAGACCACGCTGAAGAAGGGCGGATCGGTTTCGCTGGTCGGTTTTGGTACTTTCGCGGTGACGAAGCGTGCGGCGCGAAGCGGCCGCAATCCCCGTACCGGAGCGTCCATTAAAATCAAAGCTGCAAAGGTTCCCAAGTTCCGGGCTGGCAAGGCATTGCGCGACGCGGTCAACTGATCCACCGTCGGGCGACGGCTGCGTCGGCTCGGGCATGGGGTGCTTAGCTCAGTTGGTAGAGCGGCGCCCTTACAAGGCGTAGGTCGGGGGTTCGAACCCCTCAGCACCCACCATTTCAACTGAGGCGAACGGACCGTTCGCCTCTTTTTTTCTGTCCAGGAAAGTTTGATTCATGTTTGATTTTGTCCGCAAGCACAAAAGGATCATGCAGTTCCTGCTGTTTCTGCTGATCGTTCCTTCGTTCGTGCTGTTCGGGCTCGATGGATACAACCGTTTCCGGGAGAAGTCGCCGGTGGTGGCGCGGGTTGGCGACGTGGAAATCACGCAGGCGCAATGGGATCAGGCGCACAAGCTCGAGGTGGATCGGGCGCGTCAAGCGATGCCGAACCTCGACCTTGGCTTGCTCGAGTCGCCTCGAGCTCGTTACGCCACCCTCGAGCGCCTGGTCCAGGACCGTTTGCTCGAAGCGGCTGCACGTCGCTGGCATCTATCGGTGGGCGACGCCAAGCTGGCCCTGGAGCTGCAGAGCAATCCGGTGATTGCGGGCCTGCGCGGGCCGGATGGCAAGCTCGATGTCGATCGCTACCGGCAGTTGTTGGCATCGCAAGGCTTGACGCCCGAGGTGTTCGAGGCGCAGGTTCGTGCCGAACTTTCGGCCCAACAGGTGGTTCGGGCCGTGAGCGAGAGCCAATTGATGGTTCCCCAGCTGGCGGACGTCGCGCTGGCGGCCTTGTTCGAGCGCCGAGAAATCGAGCTGGCACGATTTGCACCGAAGAGTTTCCGCGATGGCCTCAAGCCCACCGAGGATGAGTTGAAGGCGTACTTCGAGGCCCATCCGCAGCGATTTCAGGCGCCGGAGCGTATCGACGTGGAGTATGTCGTGTTGGATGTCGACACCGTTCGGCAAAGCGTTTCGGTGAGCGACGCTGAGGTCGAGGACTACTACCGGCAGAACGCGGCGCGGTATGCCACACCGGAAGAACGCAGGGCCAGCCACATCCTGATCGCTGTCGATTCAGGGGCGGGCGCGGCGGCTCGAGAGCAGGCCAAGGCCAAAGCGAACGAAATTCGCGAGCAGCTGCGCCAGAATCCCGCGCGTTTTGCGGAGCTTGCCCGTCAGGTTTCGCAGGATCCGGGTTCGGCCGCGAATGGGGGTGATCTGGGTTTCTTCGCCCGCGGCGCCATGGTCAAACCCTTCGAGGACGCCGTGTTCTCGCTTAAGAAGGGCGAGATCAGCGATGTGGTCGAGACGGAATTTGGCTATCACATCATCACCGTGACCGATGTTCGTGGGGGACAGCAAAAATCCCTCGCGGAGGTTCGGGCGCAAATCGTCGACGAACTGAAGAAAACCCTCGCGCAGCGTCGATTCGCGGAGTTGGCGGAGAGTTTTTCCAACGCCGTCTACGAACAATCGGAGAGTCTCAAGCCGGTTGCCGAACGGTTCAAGCTTCGGCTCGAAGTCGCTCAGGGCGTGGAGCGCAAGCCCAAACCGGGCGAGGCCGGTGTGCTGGCGGATCCGAAGTTCTTGGCCGCCCTGTTCAGCGCTGAGTCCATCGAGAAAAAGCGCAACACCGAGGCGATCGAATTGGGGCCGAACCGTCTGGTTGCAGGGCGGGTGTTGCGCCATGAACCGGCACACACGCGACCGTATGCCGAAGTTCGCGACCAGGTGAAAGAGCTTTGGCTCGAAGAGCGCAGCGTCGCCCTGGCCAAGGCGGAGGGCGAAAAACGTTTGCGCGAGTGGAAGAGCACGCCGGCTTCGGCCGTTCTCCCTGAGCGGTTGACCGTCGGCCGTGATCAAACCGCTGGCTTGCCGGGTGCGGTCATCGACGCGGTTTTGCGTGCGCCACGCTCGAATTTGCCTGCGCTGGTGGGCGTCGACCTTGGAGCGCAGGGTTATGTGGTGGTGCGCGTGAAATCCGTCTTGCCAGCGACGGAAGTACCGGAAGCGATGCGCCAAAAGAGCCGACAGGCCTGGGCAGAGGCGTGGACCGGCGCGGAAGTCCAGGCTTACCTTTCGTCGCTCAAGGCGGCGTTTGGCGTCAAGATTCTGGTCCCGGAGCCGTCGAAAGAGGCCGAGGGCAGCTGAGCTCCGATATATAATTTTGATTCTCCGGTGGCTGTAGCTCAGTTGGTAGAGTCCCAGATTGTGATTCTGGTCGTCGTGGGTTCGAGTCCCATCAGCCACCCCAAACGCTCAAAAACGCCCGGCGCCTGTCGGGCGTTTTTGTTTGTGTTTGCGCAAATCCGGTGCTTTTTCTTCTCGTGGATGCACGGGCAGCGTCGCAACGAACGGCACAATCCTCGGCATGCATCGGACAGTCTTGAT
>NZ_JAEMQB010000152.1:0-16045 GCF_022759015.1 Tibeticola sp.
TGAGCGGGCTATCCGAGTTGCGCGTGCAAATCGTCTGACGCCGGGCACTGCCTCTGGGCAGAGCCCGCCCCGGCCTGGGCAAACCGGAGCCTGCGCCGCGCCTAAAATTGCGCGCTTAGGGCAACGCTAAACCATTTCCTCGCGCGCCACGCATCCAGTGCCGGGGTCAAAGGTGCTGCCCTGTCCCTACTCGCTGCGTCCCCCAAACTCCATGCTGAACTTCCTCGAAGCCCTCGCCCGCGGGCTCGCCTGGATGGCGGGTCTGTTGCTCGCTTTCATCCTGGTACTGGCCACGCTGAGCATTCTCGGGCGCGAGACCCTGGGCTGGAGCCTCCCCGGGGATTACGAAGGCGTGGCGCTCGCCACCGCCGCCGCGGTGGGTTTGTTCATGCCGCTGTGCCAGATGCACCGCGGCCACATCGTCGTCGATTTTTTCACCGCGCGCGCGCCGGGTCGGGTCAACGCCGCGCTCGACCGCCTCGCCGCGGGGGTGCTGGGGCTGGCCTTCCTGCTGCTGGCCTGGCGTGCAGGCATCGGCGGGCTGGAGTCGTTCGAGAACCGCTCGACCACGATGCTGCTCGGCGTACCCGAGTGGCCGGCCTACACCAGCCTGGCGCTCGGTTTTGCCCTGAGCGGCCTCATCGGCCTGGCGCAGTGCGCCGCGGGCTTCGGCCGTCATGAGCGCTGCGACCCCGCCGAGCCGGGATGCCGCGCATGAGCGGCACTGAGGTCGCGCTCCTGACCATCGGGTTGATGTTTGCCCTGATGGTGCTGCGCCTGCCGATCGCCATTGCGATGTTCGTCGCAGGCTCGGTCGGTTACGTGGCCATCGCCGGCTGGGCGCCCTACGCCAGCTTCCTCAACAGCATGGCCTACGCGCGCTTTGCCAGCTACGACCTCTCGGTGATTCCGCTCTTTATCCTGATGGGCCAGTTTGCCACGCAAGGTGGCATCAGCAAGGCCTTGTTCGAGTTCACCGCCGCGCTGGTGGGCGGTCTGCGCGGCGGACTGGCGATGGCCTCGGTGATGGCCAGCGCGGCGTTCGGGGCGATCTGCGGCTCCTCGGTGGCCACCGCCGCCACCATTACCGGCGTGGCGCTGCCCGAGATGCAGCGCCACGGCTATTCCGGCCGGCTGGCCACGGGAACGCTCGCCACCGCCGGAACGCTGGGTATCCTCATTCCGCCCTCGGTGCCGCTGGTGATCTACGCGATCCTGACCGAGCAGAACATCGCCAAGCTGTTCCTTGCGGCCACCATCCCCGGCGTGCTGGCGATGGTGAGCTACCTGATCGTGATCGCGATCTACGTGCGCCTGGTGCCTGGCCACGCCCCCGCAGTGGACACCGAGCGCCCGCGGATGCGGCTGCAGACCGTGCTTGGGCTCGCACCGATCGCAACCGTCTTCCTGCTGGTGTTCGGCGGCATCTATGGCGGGTTCTTTTCGCCCACCGAAGGGGCGGCCGTGGGTGCGTTCGCCGCCTTGCTCGCGGCACTGGCCAAGGGTGAGATGAGTTGGGCGAAGCTGCGCAACAGCTTTTTCGCCACGGCCGAAAGCTCGGCCATGATTTTCCTGATCTTCATTGGCGCGGACGTGATGAACGCGACGCTCGCCCTCTCGCAGGTGCAACAGGTGCTGACCAATCTCATCGCCAGTTGGAACCTCGCGCCGATCTGGGTGATGCTGGCCATCGTGGCGTTGCACATTGCGCTCGGCACGGTCACGGAGGAGCTTTCCATCATCCTGCTCACCATCCCCATCTTCTTCCCCGTGGTGATGGGGCTCGATTTCGGCATGCCGAAGGAATCCGTCGCGCTGTGGTTTGGCATCCTGATCCTGATGGTGGTGTCCTTCGGCTTGCTCGTGCCTCCCATGGGCCTCAACGTGTATGTGGTCAACGGTCTGGCGCGCGGCGTGCCGCTGGGCGAAACCTTCCGCGGCGTGCTGCCGTTTCTGATCAGCGATTTCGTGCGCATCGGCCTCGTGCTGGCGTTTCCAGGCCTCGCTCTGGGCTTGGTCCGGCTCGTCTCGTGAACAACCGGGCCGCGCCCTGCGCCCCACCATCAACCCCCTTGAAACGCAATAGAGCACTCCATGATTCCAAGACGAAGCTTTCTCCAATCCACCGCCGCAGCCGCCGTGCTCGCGGCGCCCGCGATTCGCGGCTTGGCGCAGCCGACCGTCACGCTGAAATTCGCCACCTTCATGGCGCCACAGTCCAACGTCTGGATCAACATGCACAAGGCTTGGATGGACAAGGTGACCCAGGAGTCGGGTGGCCGCATCCAGTTCCAGGGCTACCCGGCCATGCAGCTCGGCGGCTCGCCGGCTCAGCTCTACGACCAGGCCAAGGACGGCGTGGCCGACATCATCTGGACACTGCCCGGCTACACGGCGGGGCGCTTCCCCCGGATCGAGGCGTTCGAGCTGCCGTTCATGATGAGCCACGCCGAAGCCACCTCCAAGGCACTGTGGGAATACATCCAAACGCTTGCTGCCGACGAGTTCAAGGGCACGCATCTGATCGCGGTGAACGTGCATGGGCCAGGCGTGATCCATACCGCCCATCAGCCGATACGGACGGCGGCCGACCTCAAGGGCCTCAAAATCCGCGGCCCGTCGCGCCAGGTCACCAAACTGCTGGCGACGCTCGGTGCCACCCCGGTGGGCATGCCGCTGCCAGCGATCCCCGACGCGCTCTCGAAGGGCACCATCGCGGGATGCGTCCTGCCGTGGGAGGTCGTCCCGTCGGTGAAGGTGCAGGAACTGACGCGCCACCATGCCGAGTTCGACCCCGCCGGCGGCGCGCTCTACACAGCCTGCTTCGTCATGGCCATGAACAAAGACCGTTACGACAGCCTGCCCGCGGACTTGAAGAAAGTGATCGACGCCAACTCAGGCTTGACCACCTCCGGCTGGCTCGGCAAGGTCCAACAAGCGGGCGACGTGACAGGCCGCCAAAGCGCCCTGGCGCGCGGCAACACCATTGCCACCATCGGACCCGAAGCCGCCCAGGAGTTTCGCCGTCGCTCGCGCACGCTCGAAGTCGAGTGGATCGAGGACATGAACAAGCGCGGTTACGACGGCAAAAAGCTGCTCGACGCCGCCAAGGCCTTGATCGAGAAGCACACCAAAACCAGTAAAGCCTGAAAGCAAAGCCTGTGATGGCCGACGCCTCCGCGGAGCCTCCTGGTTCCTGCACGGCGGCACCCCGATCGGTACACTGCCGTCATGTTCCGTAGCCCGATCAAGCACTGCCGCAACTGTGGCGCCCCGGTGGTCTACCGTTTGCCCGACGATGGTGACACCCGGGAGCGCGCCATCTGCACCGCCTGCCACACGGTGCACTACGAAAACCCGCTCAACGTGGTCGGCACCGTGCCCTACCTGGGCGAGCGGGTGCTGCTGTGCAAGCGCAACATCGAGCCGCGCTGGGGCAAGTGGACGCTGCCGGCCGGATTCATGGAATTGGGCGAAACCGCGCTGCAAGGCGCGGCCCGGGAAACCGACGAAGAGGCGGGAGCTCACTTCCAGATCGAAGGCTTGTTCAGCGTGCTCAGTGTGCCCCGCGTCGGCCAGGTGCACCTGTTCTACCGCGCACGCCTGCTCGACGAGCAGTTTGCCCCCGGCCACGAAACGATCGAGGCGCGGCTGTTCTCCGAGGCGGAGGTTCCCTGGGAGGAATTGGCGTTTCGGACCGTGCGCGAGACGCTGCTGCGCTTCTTTGCCGACCAGCGACGCGGCACCTTCGGCGTGCACAGCGTCGATATCGACTAGGACCCAACGAGCGAAAAGCCCGCAATCAAAACTGCGGGCTTTTCACTTTTTGATAGCACGACCGAGCCGAATCATGCCGGCGTGCGGACGATTCGGCTGAAAATTCAGGCGTGGGCCTTGTTGTAGTTGGCGATGCCGTCGGCGATTTCTTTGCGCGCGGCTTCCGGGCCTTCCCAGCCCAGCACCTTGACCCACTTGCCCTCTTCGAGGTCCTTGTAATGCTCGAAGAAGTGCGCGATGGTCTTGAGCCGCGCGGGGTTGAGGTCTTCGGGCTTTTGCCACTGGGTGTAGATCGACAGAATCTTGTCGGTCGGCACGGCGAGCACCTTGCCATCTTCGCCCGCTTCATCCTGCATCTTCAGGATGCCGATCGCGCGGCAAGGCACCACGACGCCCGGAATCAGCGGCACCGGGGTGATGACCAGCACGTCCACCGGGTCGCCGTCGCCGCTGAGCGTCTTGGGCACGTAGCCGTAGTTCGTGGGGTAGTGCATGGCCGTGCTCATGAAGCGGTCCACGAAGATCGCCCCGGTTTCTTTGTCGACCTCGTATTTGATCGGGTCGGCATTCATGGGGATTTCGATGATGACGTTGAAGGCTTCGGGCGCGTTCGGGCCGGGCGTGACGTTGTCGAGCGACATGAGGAGCAGTCTCTTTCGTTTTGTTGAGGATCAAGGGAGGGATCAGGATTAACCCTGATTTTACTTTCACGACCCTTGCGCGACACCGCAGCGTCACGGTTTGGCGGTAAATTGCGCGCGTTGGCCAATCGCCTCCCCCGCTGGAGCGCGAGGAAGCAACGCAGCGGGGGTTCCTCCACAGCGTTGAGCCCCTTCCAAGCGAAACAACGAATGAGGAGATCGACATGACTGGCAACTCGGCGCTGATTTTGGCGCTCGTCTGCGGGCTCTTGGCCGTGGCCTACGGACTGTGGGCACGCAGTTGGATTCTTGCGCAAGACCCGGGCAACGCCCGCATGCAGGAGATTGCGGCAGCCATCCAGGCCGGCGCGGCTGCTTACCTGGCGCGGCAATACAAAACCATCGCCATCGTCGGCGTGGTGCTCGCGGTGCTCATCGGCGTGTTCCTCGACGGCAAGACCGCCGTGGGCTTCGTCGTCGGCGCCGTGCTCTCGGGGGCATGTGGCTTCATCGGCATGAATGTCTCGGTGCGCGCCAACGTGCGCACCGCGCAGGCCGCCACGCGGGGCATCGGCCCGGCGCTGGACGTGGCCTTTCGCGGCGGCGCCATCACCGGCATGCTGGTGGTGGGCCTGGGGCTGCTTGGGGTAGCGGGCTTCTACGGGTTCCTGGTCGGCAATGGCAACCTCACACCCGACAAGCACCTCGCCGACCTGCTCAATCCCTTGATTGGTTTTGCCTTTGGCTCGTCGCTGATCTCGATCTTCGCGCGGCTCGGCGGCGGCATTTTCACCAAGGGCGCGGACGTCGGCGCCGATCTGGTCGGCAAGGTGGAGGCCGGCATTCCCGAGGATGACCCGCGCAACCCCGCCGTGATCGCCGACAACGTCGGCGACAACGTGGGCGACTGCGCTGGCATGGCCGCGGACCTGTTCGAGACCTACGCGGTCACGCTGATCGCCACCATGGTGCTCGGCGCGCTGATGGTCGCAGCCGCCCCGGCGCAGGCGGTCGTCTACCCGCTCGCACTCGGCGGCGTGTCCATCATCGCCTCGATCATCGGTTGCTTCTTCGTCAAAGCGACGCCTGGGATGAAAAACGTCATGCCCGCCCTCTACAAGGGCCTGGCGATCGCGGGCGGCCTCTCGCTGGTGCTCTTTCTCGGCGTGACGCTCTGGATCATCCCCGACAACGCCATCGCCGCAAGCGGCAGCCAAATGCGCCTCTTTGGCGCCACGGTCGTCGGCCTCGCGCTCACGGCTGCGCTGGTCTGGATCACCGAGTACTACACCGGCACGCAATACAAACCCGTGCAGCACATCGCGCAGGCATCCACCACGGGCCACGGCACCAACATCATCGCGGGCCTGGGCGTGTCGATGCGCTCGACGGCCTGGCCGGTGATCTTCGTCTGCATCGCCATCGTGGTGTCTTACACGCTCGCCGGCCTCTACGGCATTGCGGTGGCCGCCATGTCCATGCTCAGCATGGCCGGCATCATCGTCGCGCTCGATGCCTATGGGCCCATCACGGACAACGCCGGTGGCATCGCCGAGATGAGCGAACTGCCCAGCAGCGTGCGCGACATCACCGACCCGCTCGACGCGGTCGGCAACACCACCAAGGCCGTGACCAAGGGTTATGCCATCGGCTCTGCGGGCTTGGCCGCGCTGGTGCTGTTCGCCGACTACACGCACAAGCTCGAGGGGCTGGGCCAGTCGGTCAGTTTCAACCTCTCCGACCCGATGGTCATCGTCGGCCTCTTCATCGGCGGCCTCATTCCCTATCTTTTCGGTGCCATGGCCATGGAAGCCGTCGGGCGCGCCGCGGGCGCGGTGGTGGTGGAGGTGCGGCGCCAGTTCAGCACCATTCAAGGCATCATGGAAGGCACGGCCAAGCCGGAATACGGCGTGGCGGTCGACATGCTGACCAAGGCTGCCATCAAGGAGATGATGATCCCGAGCCTGTTGCCGGTGGTCACCCCCATCCTGGTCGGCTTGTTGCTCGGCCCGAAGGCACTCGGTGGCCTGCTCATGGGGACGATCGTTACCGGCCTCTTCGTGGCGATCTCGATGTGTACCGGCGGCGGTGCCTGGGACAACGCCAAGAAATACATCGAGGATGGCCACTTCGGCGGCAAGGGCAGCGAAGCGCACAAAGCCGCTGTTACGGGCGACACCGTGGGCGACCCTTACAAAGACACGGCGGGTCCCGCGGTCAACCCATTGATCAAGATCATCAACATCGTGGCGCTGCTGATTGTGCCGCTCGTGGTGCGCTTCCACGGCGGCTGATTGGTCATGATGCCGTGTACCCGGCGAGCGCCCAACGCCGGGCCCACAAGGCCAGAGCGGCCAACACGCAGAAGGCGGCTCCGGCACCGAAGGTCCAGGCCGGGCCGTACTGTTGCCACAGCGCCCCGGCAATCACACTGGCCAGGAGCATGGCCCCGCCACTGACCAGGTTGAAAAAGCCAAAGGCGGTGCCGCGCAGATCGGCCGGCGCCACCTCGGCGACCATGGCAGCGAGCAAACCCTGGGTCAGCCCCATGTGGGTTCCCCAGAGCAGCACACCCACCAGCAGGCCGCTCCAGTGCGTGCTGCTCGCAATGACGAGGTCGGCCACGGCCAGCACCGCCAGACCGGCCAGCAGCATCGGCCCGTGCGACACGCGGTCCGAGAGCTTGCCAAAGGGGTAGGCACTGAGCGCATACACCGCGTTCATGGCAACCATGACCAGCGGCACCAGCGCCACCGGAACACCGGTTTGCTCGGCGCGCAAAACCAAAAATGCCTCCGAAAACCGCGCGAGTGTAAAAACCGCTGCGACCGCGACCACCCACCAATAGGGTGTGCCGAGCCGACGCAGATTGGCCCGCGAAATCGGGTTGCCCGGCGTGCGGCTCGCCGTGCCGTCCGGATCACGCACCCCCAGGGCCAGCAGCAACACCGCCAACGCCGCAGGAATGATCGCGACGACGAACACCGCACGGAAGTCGTTCGCCCACAGCAGCATGAGGCCAACCGCGATCAGCGGCCCGGCAAAGGCGCCCACCGTGTCGAGCGACTGCCGCAGCCCGAAGGCGGCGCCACGCAAAGCAGGGGGCGCCAGGTCGGCCACCAAAGCATCGCGCGGGGCCCCGCGTATGCCTTTGCCGATGCGGTCGATGATGCGCGCCGAAAACACCCAGCCGGCGCTGGGAGCAAAGGCGAACAAGGGTTTGGACAGTGCCCCAAGCCCATAGCCCAGCACCGCGAGCGCCTTTCGTTTGCCCAGCCAGTCGCTGATCACCCCCGAAAACACCTTGACGACCAGCGCCGTCGCCTCGGCGAGGCCCTCGATGAGCCCGACGAGCGCCACGCTGATGCCCAAACTGCCCACCATGAACATCGGTAAGAGGCTGTGGATCATCTCCGAGCCGATGTCCATCAGCAGGCTCACGAAGCCCAGGATCCAGATCGCTGCAGGCAGGCGTGGTGCTTCCGCCCCGAGGGAGGCGTTCTTGGTTTCACTCATGATGGGCTCGGCTTCAGCGTTTCAGATCGTGCGTGAGCGCACGCAGCGCTTCCTCATCGAGGGTTTCCCGCGCGAGCAGCTCGCGCGCGCAGCGCTCGAGGATCTCGCGGTTGCGGGTGAGCACACCCGTGGCCTCGTCGAACGCATCCATGACGATGCGGCGCACCGCCTCGTCGATGCGCTCCAAGGTCTGCGGGCTGGCCTGCGGGGCCGTGGGCATACCGGGCACGTCGAGGAACTGCTGGCGCGGCGGCTCCCAGGCCACATAGCCCAAAGACTCCTCCATGCCGTAGCGCGTGACCATGTCGCGGGCGATGTCGGTGGCCTTCGCCAGATCGTCGGCAGCGCCGGTCGACAATTGGCCAAACACCAACTTCTCTGCCGCCCGACCACCGAGCAGCACCGCGATCTTGTGCTCGAGTTCGGGCCGG
Organism: Tibeticola sp.; assembly: GCF_022759015.1. Lineage (NCBI taxonomy): Bacteria > Pseudomonadati > Pseudomonadota > Betaproteobacteria > Burkholderiales > Comamonadaceae > Tibeticola > Tibeticola sp. The sequence continues at coordinate 8,366 of NZ_JAEMQB010000152.1, forward strand.
GTCATCAGAAAGCGATCCTCGGTCGGCCGCTGCAAGGTATAGCCGAGCGCTCCGATGCCGCGCGGGATGATCGACACCTTGTGCACCGCCTCCGCCTCGACCAGGGCCAGCGACACCAGCGCGTGGCCCATCTCATGGTACGCGACGACCTCGCGCTCATGCGGGTTGAGCACGCGGTTTTTCTTCTCGAGGCCGGCCACGATGCGCTCGATCGCCGCCGTGAAGTCCGCCAGGGTCACCTCGCTTGCGCCGCGGCGAGTGGCGGCCAGGGCGGCTTCGTTGCACAGGTTGGCGAGATCCGCGCCGGAAAAACCGGTGGTCAGAGCCGCGACTTGCTCCAAATCCACATCCTTGGCCAAGCGAATCTTGCGGGTGTGAACCTGAAGGATTTGCACCCGGCCCTTCTTGTCGGGCCGATCGACCAGCACCTGACGGTCGAAGCGGCCCGCGCGCAGCAGCGCCGGGTCGAGAATCTCGGGCCGGTTCGTCGCGGCCAGCACGACGAGGCCGCTTGAATTGTCGAAGCCATCGAGTTCGACCAGCAACTGGTTGAGCGTCTGCTCGCGCTCGTCATGTCCGCCGACCAGGCCTGCTGCACCCCGGGCGCGCCCCAGAGCGTCGAGCTCATCGATGAAGATGATCGCGGGCGCCTTCTCCCGTGCCTGCTCGAAGAGGTCACGCACGCGCGCCGCGCCCACACCCACGAACATCTCGACGAATTCGCTGCCGCTGATGCTGAAAAACGGCACGCCCGCTTCACCCGCCACTGCCTTGGCCAGCAAGGTCTTGCCCGTGCCCGGTGGACCAACCAACAGCACCCCCTTGGGCATGCGAGCCCCCAGCCGGCCATAGCCTTGCGGGTCTTTGAGGAAGGCCACGATTTCCTGCAGTTCGGCCTTGGCTTCATCGACCCCCGCGACGTCGGCAAAAGTCACGCCCGTGTTCTGCTCCACATACACCTTGGCCCGGCTCTTGCCGATGCTCATGAAACCGCCGAGCCCGCCGATGCCGCCCTGTTTTTCGGCGATGCGTCGGAACACGAAGTACCACAGCCCGAAAAACACGAGCGTCGGTGCGACCCAGGACATCAGATCGCGCAAGAAGGTGCTCTCGTACACCCGGGTGTAGGGAACCTTGTAAGCATCGAGCCGCTGAGCCATCTCGGGCTCGACCCGCGTCGCGACGAGCACGGTCTTGCCATTGGCTTCCGGGGTCTTGAGCTTGCCGGTGACGAGCTTTTCGCCAATCAGCACTTCGGCCACCCGACCCTCGGCCAGCGCCTGTTCGAACGCGCTGTAGGGGACGGTTTCGACCTGCTGCTGCGTTTGCCACCACGACTGCAGAGTCAGCAACAGCAGCAGTGCCGTGATCCAGTAACCGATGTTCCAGCGTTGTTGAGCATCCATAGAAATTTTGAAATGGGGATTGCGGGGAGTACGGTGCGACGTCGATGATGCTGCGTCACAGCCAGCGGGCCAGCTGCTCGACCTCTTCGGCGAACATCTGCCCGCGCTCGGCCTGCAGCACCTTGCCTTCGCGCGAACGCACCAGGGTAATCGGCAAGCCGCGGGGCTTGGGCAAGACACGCTGGACTTCTGGCGTGACCCAAGCGGCGGGGAAGGTGTAACCCTTCTTTTTGAGATAGGCCTCGGCGTCCTGCGGCTTCTTGTCGATCGAGAGCGTCAGCATCACGAGCCCGCGGTCTCGGTGCGAGAGCCACAGTTTTTGCATTTCCGGGCTTTGCAGTGCACAAAACGGGCAGGTGCTGGCCCACCAATAGACGATGCAGACGTGGCCGTCGGCCTGCTCGGGCCGAAACGCCGTGCCATCGAGCAGCGTGAGCGCCGGCAGTTTGAGGAACGAGCCCACGGCCGGCAAGGGCGGCGCCTTGGCTTCGGCGGCGGCAGCCGAAGCGGCACCGGCGTCCGCGGTCTGCGCGGCGCTCCAGCGCGGCAAGCTCGAGACGGCAGCCCAAGCTGCGGCGTGGGTCAAAACGGTACGGCGACGGGACGGCATCACGAGTCTCCTCGAAGGGCGCGGGGTTGAGCCTATGGGCTCCGATGGTAGCGCGGCATAATGAATTCCATGTCCGAACGCGTCATTCCTCTGCTCGACGAGCGCACGACCACCCTGCTCGCGCGTGTACCCGCGCAGCCCATCGCCGCGACGGGGTTGCTCGGGGACGGCTTGGGGCGGCCGCTGCGCGATCTGCGCATCAGTGTGACCGACCGCTGCAACTTCCGCTGCAACTACTGCATGCCCAAGGAAGTGTTCGACAAGGACTATCCCTACCTGCCGCACAGCGCGTTGCTCAGCTTCGAGGAAATCACCCGCATCGCCCGCGTCTTCACCGCCCACGGCGTGCGCAAGCTTCGCCTGACCGGGGGCGAGCCGCTGCTGCGTAAGGGGCTGGAGCGGCTCATCGAGCAACTCGCGGCGTTGCGTACCCATGATGGCGAGCCGCTCGACATCACGCTCACCACCAACGGCTCGCTGCTCGCGCGCAAGGCGCGCTCGTTGAAGGATGCGGGCTTGAAGCGGGTGACGGTCAGCCTCGACGGTCTCGACGATGCCGTGTTCCGCCGCATGAACGACGTGGACTTTCCCGTGGCGGCGGTGCTCGAAGGCATCGAGGCCGCGCGGGCGGTGGGCTTGGCCCCGATCAAGGTCAACATGGTCGTCAAACGCGGCACGAACGAGCATGAAATCCTGCCCATGGCGCGGTACTTCCGCGGCAGCGGCATCGTGCTGCGCTTCATCGAGTACATGGACGTGGGCGCGACCAACGGCTGGCGCATGGACGAGGTGCTGCCCAGCGCCGAGGTGGTGCGCCGCATTCACGCAGAGTTGCCGCTGGTTCAGCTCGACCCGTCGGCCCCGGGTGAGACGGCCGAGCGCTGGGGCTACGCCGGGGCTGATGGCCGGCATGACCCGGCGCTCGGCGAAATCGGCGTCATCAGCAGCGTGACGCAGGCGTTTTGCCGCGATTGCAACCGCGCGCGGCTTTCGACCGAGGGCAAGCTCTACCTGTGCCTGTTTGCCGAGCGCGGTTGGGACTTGCGCCACCTGCTGCGCGGCGAGCAACCCGTGAGCGACGAGGAACTCGCCAGTGCCATCGGCGCCATTTGGCAGCAACGGACCGATCGCTATTCCGAACTGCGCGCGCAGCTCCCAACCGAGGCCGGCCGGGGCGCACGCCGGGTCGAAATGAGCTACATCGGCGGCTGAGAGGCTGAGAGCGAATTGGTCATGCCCGCTTTGACGTCACAAAACACGCCAGAGGGCGTTGCAAATGCGCGCCGTAGCCCGAGCTACGGCTGTGCTTTGCGCCTACTCGGGCGCGTTTTGGGGCGCCCCTTCGGGCACGCCCAATTCCCTCTCAGCCTCTGAGGCCCGCATGAACTTTGCCTCGCATCCTTCCTCCGAACACGCGCACGGCGTTCCGCCGCCCGAAAACACCCCCATGCCGCCGACCCGGGCCGGTGCCATCACGGCCATCATCCTCGCCGGTGGGCGCGGCTCGCGCATGGGCGGGGTAGACAAAGGGCTGCAGAACTTCAACGGCCTGCCGCTGGCGTTACACGCGCTGATGCGGCTGCGCAGCCAAACCGGAGGCTTGGTGGGCGAAGTGATGATCAATGCCAACCGCAATCTGGCGGCCTACGAAGCGTTTGGTGTGCCGGTCTGGCCGGACACGCTGGCCGACTACGCCGGGCCTCTGGCGGGCTTTCTGACCGGACTCGAGCGTTGCGAAACGCCTTGGCTGCTCACGGTGCCCTGCGACACCCCGCTCTTTCCGCTCGACCTGGCGCAGCGGCTGGCCGAGGCGGCCGCGCGCGAAAACGCCGAGATCGCCATGGCCGCCGCGCCCGAAGAAGACGGCACGGTGCGCGCGCAGCCGGTATTCAGCCTGCTGCGCGTCGACCTGCTCGAAAGTCTGGTCCGCTATACCCACGAAGGCGGCCGCAAGATCGACCGCTGGACGGCGCAGCACCGCACCGTGCTCGTGCCGTTCGATCGCGCGCAGGACGAGGCGCACGCTTTCTACAACGCCAACACGCTGTCTGAACTGCGCGCGCTCGAACGACGCTGACTCCGCAGGCCCCGCGCGCCCGCCCGCAGGGCCGCCCCTTCCTTCCCGCTTTGCTGACCCGCATGAAATCCCTCGAAGCCATCGCCGCCGAGATTGCCGGCTATGACCCCCAGGCGCTGCGCGCCGACGCGGTGGGCGCCTTCCTCGAACGCCTCGTCGAGCCGGTGCGCGAAGCCGAAACCGTGGCACTGCCCGACGCGCTCGACCGCATCCTGGCCGCCGACGTGATCTCGCCACTGAGCGTGCCACCGCACGACAACTCGGCGATGGACGGTTACGCTTTTGACGGTACGGCCCTGCGCCCGGAAGCCACGCTGACGCTGCGCGTGGTCGGAACGGCGCTCGCGGGCAAAGCCTGGCAAGGCACGGTCGGACCGGGGGAGTGCCTCAAGATCATGACCGGCGCCATCCTGCCCGCCGGGCTCGACACCGTGGTGCCGCAGGAATTCACCCGCAGCGAGGGCGACCTCGTCACCGTGCCCGCCGGGGTGGTACGGCGCGGCGACAACCGGCGTTTGCGTGGCGAAGACCTGATGGCCGGGCAGCCTGCGCTGCGCCGCGGCCACCGGCTCACGCCCGCCGCCTGCGGCTTGCTGGCAAGCCTCGGGCAGCAAACGGTCTCGGTGCTGCGCCGCCCGCGCGTGGCGTATTTCTCGACCGGGGATGAAATTCTCAGCCTGGGCGAGGCGCCGCGCGAGGGCGCCGTCTACGACAGCAACCGCTACACCGTGCTGGGCCTGCTGCGCCGGCTCGGCTGCGAGCCGATCGATCTCGGCCATGTGCGCGACGAACCCACGGCCCTCGAGGCGCGTTTTCGCGAGGCCGCCGCCCAGGCCGACGCCGTCATCACCAGCGGCGGCGTCAGCGTGGGCGAGGCCGACTACACCAAGGCCATGATGAAAAAGCTCGGCGACGTCGCCTTCTGGCGCATCGCCATGCGCCCCGGCCGCCCCATGGCCGTGGGGCGCATTTGTGCAGAAAAAACACCGGATTCCCAGCGTGAAACGGTCGTTCCCAGCTATGAAAAAATGACCGCAGGGTCGAGCGATGCGGTGTTGTTCGGCCTGCCCGGCAACCCGGTGGCGGTCATGGTGACCTTTCTGGCCTTCGTGCGCCCGGCGCTGCTGCGCATGATGGGCTGCACCGACGCACCGCCGCCGCTGCTGCGGGCCCACAGCGCCGAGGCGCTGCGCAAAAAACCCGGCCGCACCGAATACCAGCGCGGCATCGTGAGCCGCGGCGCCGACGGGTGTTTGAGCGTGCGCACCACGGGCAACCAAGGCTCGGGCGTGTTGCGCTCGATGGTGCAAGCCAACGGCCTCATCGTGCTGCACCACGATCAGGGCAACGTCGCGGTGGGCGACCTGGTCGACGTGATGATGTTCGACGGGGTGATGGGGCCGTAGAGGACGGGGGCAAGATCGGCCTAGGGCAACGCTGAGTAAGTTCCCGTGATCGCGCGCGCCCGGCCGCGGGATGGGATGCGAGGCGCAAACCGCAGCCATAGCCGCAGCTATGGCGAGGATTTGCAACGAAGCAGACCGCCCGCAGCCGGGATGCGTGGCGCGCGAGGGACTTGTTCAGCGTTGCCCTGGCCTTATTCCGCGAGAACCACGTGGTCGCGGCCGGCTTGCTTGCCTCGATACAGCGCCGCATCGGCCCGTGCCACGGCGGTCGAAAGCTCTTCCTCCGCGCCGACCGGCGCCAAGCCCGCTGTAAAGCTCACCGTAAGGCTGCGCCCGTCCGGCAGGGTCGCGGGGCTGCGGGCGACCGCCGCGCGCAAACGCTCGGCGGCGCGCAGGGCTTGAGCGGCATCCTCGGTCCGCAGCAACACCAGGAACTCCTCCCCGCCGAAGCGATACAGGGGCTCGCTCTTGCGCAGCTGCTTTCGAAGGATTTGGACGAAATGCACCAGCACGGCGTCGCCCGCCGGATGGCCGTAACGATCATTCACCGCTTTGAAGTGATCGATGTCGAGCATCAAGACCCAGAGCCGTTCGCCATGCCGCAGCGCATCCGCCCGGCACAGCGCGAAATCCCGCTCGATGCCGTAGCGCATCGGCAAGCCGGTCAGCGCGTCATGCCGCACCGCGGTCGCGAGCGCCAGCGTCTTGACATGGGCGAGCTGATCGATGAATGCCCGCTGCGTGCGCTCGAAAGTGTCGAGGGCCTCCACCGAGCCGGGTTGCCCCTTCAGGACGGCGTCGCAAATCGCACGCACGGCCGCGTGCATGGCTTCATGTTCGTGGGCGATGGCGGCAGCCGCGTCGGCATCGAGCGCCTCGAACTGCGCAGAGGCCGACTGAAACCAACGGCCGAAATGGCACAGCCGATGCGCCTCGGCCGAGAGCACGTCGTCGCCGGGCGAGACGCGCAGGACCGCACAGCGCAGCAGCCGGCGCGACCACTCCATATGCGCTTCGACGGCGGCGTCGAGACGGTCGACGAAGTCGCTGAGTTCGGGATCGAGGGGGGTGTGCGTCGCGGTCATACGTAACAAGTGTAAGCCCGCTACCGAAATGACTCAGCTGATCTCGCGTATGAGCGCGCGCAGCGCCGGACCGGTCTCGGGATGTTCGAGGCCCAGCCGCAGCGTGGCCTCGAGGAAGCCGGCTTTGCTTCCACAGTCGTAGCGACGCCCCGCGTAGCGATAGGCATAGACCGCTTCCTCAGCCAACAAAGCCGCAATGCCGTCGGTGAGCTGCAACTCCCCGCCGGCACCCGTGCCCACGCGATGCAGATGGTGAAACACCCGGGGGCTGAGGATGTAGCGCCCGACGACGGCCTCGGTGCTCGGAGCCTGCTCCGGCTCGGGCTTTTCCACGATCGCATCGAGCGCGGTGACCGATGCCGCGACGCTGCGGCCGTGCACGATGCCGTAGCGCCGCGTCTGCTCGCGCGGCACTTCCTCGGTCGCCAGCAAACTCCCGCCGAGCGAGCGATGCAGCGCCACCATCTGCGCGAGCACGGGCGGCTCACCGATGAGCAAATCGTCGGCCAGCAGCACCGCAAAGGGTTCGTTGCCGACCAGACGCTCGGCACACAACACCGCCGCACCCAAGCCGTTGGCCCGCGGCTGGCGCACGAACACACACTGCACCTCGGGCGGCTTGACCTGGCGAACCACTTCCAGCAAGGCGAGCTTGCCCGCCTGCTCCAACTCATGCTCGAGCTCGAACGCCGTGTCGAAATGGTCCTCGATGGCCCGCTTGTGCCGACCGGTGACGAAGATCATCTCGGTGATGCCTGCCGCATACGCCTCCTCGACCGCGTACTGAATGAGCGGCTTGTCGATGATCGGCAACATCTCTTTCGGTGTGGCCTTGGTAGCCGGCAAAAAACGGGTGCCGAGGCCCGCGACGGGGAACACGGCCTTGGTGATCGGGCTCATGGGTGGGGAATCGGGATTCGGGACAGCGAGCCGGCCACGCTCAACCGAAGCGGCCAGACCCTGGCATTATGCGGCCCTCTCCAGCACCCAACGGATCTCGGAGCCGCCGCAGATCGCCAGCATCCCACCGACCGATACCGCCCGACACTCAGCCGCGAACAGAATCCCGAGCACACCGATCATGACCACGACCCCA
>NZ_JAEMQB010000147.1:0-7774 GCF_022759015.1 Tibeticola sp.
CCAACTGCCGGATTTAGGGCAACGCTGAACAAGTCCCTCGCGCGCCGCGCATCCCGGCTGCGGGCGGGCTGCTTCGTTGCAAATCCTCGCCATAGCTGCGGCTATCGCTGCGGTTTACGCCTCGCATCCCATCCCGCGGCCGGGCGCGCGCCATCACGGGAACTTATTCAGCGTTGCCTTAGGCTGAGCGTTCCTCACCTCACTCCAAGGCGGAACGCACCCGCTCGCAGGCGAGCAAAATACGCTCGGGCGTGGCCGGCGCGTCGAGGTCGACGCGCACGCGGTGCCCACCGACGGCGGCCACGGCATCGCGCAAGGCAAAGAAGGTCGACAGCGCCAGCATCAGCGGCGGCTCACCGACCGCCTTGCTGCGGTAGGGCGTGGGTTTGATGTTCTCGCCCTCGAACAGCGACACTTTGAAATGCTCGGGCACGTCGCCGGCCACCGGAATCTTGTAGGTGCTGGGCCCGTGCGTGAGCAGCCGGCCGCGGCCCAGGCCCGCGGCGTCGCCTTTGAGGGACCAGATGCACTCCTCCATCGTGAGCCACCCCATGCCTTGCACGAACGCCCCTTCGATCTGGCCGCGGTCGATGGCCGGGTTGATGCTGCGGCCCACGTCATGCACGATGTCCACCGCGCGCAGCCACCATTCGCCGGTGCGGGTGTCGATTTCCACCTCGCTCACCGCCGCGCCGTAGCAGTAGTAGTAGAAGGCCTTGCCTTGCAGGGTGTTGAAGTCGTAGGCAATCTCGGGCGTGCGGTAAAAGCCCGTGCACGACAGCCCCACGCGATCGAGCCAGGCCTGCTTGACCACCGAAGCCCAGCTCAGCCGAGTTTCTGAGTCTTTTTGGCGGTATGCCGGCGTCAAATGGACTTCGCCAGCTCTGAATTCGATAGCATCCGGCGGCAGGTCGAGCATGCGCGCGGCCACACCCGCGAGCCGCGCGCGCAGCTGCGCACAGGCGTCCATGATGGCCGCGCCGTTCATGTCCGCGCCGCTCGACGCCGCGGTGGCGCTGGCGTTGGGCACCTTTTGCGTGTCGCTCGCCGTCACGCGCACCAGGTCCACGGGAATGCCCAGCGCGTCGGCCGCCACCTGCGCCATTTTGGTATTGAGGCCCTGCCCCATCTCCGTGCCGCCGTGGTTCACGCTGACGGTGCCGTCCTGGTAGACATGCACCAGCGCGCCCGCCTGGTTGAGCATGGTCGCCGTGAATGAAATGCCGAATTTGAGCGGCACGAGGGCGAGGCCCCGTTTGCGGGTGCGGCTCTGGGCGTTGAACGCGGCGACGCGCGCCCGCCGCTCGGCGTAGCCGGATTCGGCCTCGAGCTGGTCGATCACCCGGTCGCCGATCCAGTCCTCGATGCGCTGCCCATACGGCGTGGTCAGACTCAGCGCATCGCCCGAGACCGCCGGGTCGCGGTAGAGGTTGACGCGACGCACCTCGAGCGGGTCCTTGCCGAGCGCCTGCGCGATTTCCTCGATCACCGTCTCGATGCCAAACATGCCTTGCGGGCCGCCAAAGCCGCGAAACGCCGTGGCCGATTGCATGTGCGTCTTGCAGCGGTGGCTCACCACGCGCAGATGCGGCAGGTGATAGCAGTTGTCGATGTGCAGCACCGCGCGGTCGTTGACCGGGCCGGAAAAGTCGGTGGAGTAGCCGCAGCGCGACGCGAGCGTCACATCGAGCGCGAGAATCCGGCCCGTGTCGTCGAAACCCACGTCATAGTCGATGCGGAAGTCGTGCCGCTTGCCGGTGATGGTCATGTCGTCATCGCGATTGACCCGCAGCTTCACCGGCCGCTTCAAATGCCAGGCGGCGAGCGCCGCGCTCTGGCTGAAGATGCTCGACTGGCCTTCCTTACCCCCGAACGCTCCACCCATGCGGCGGCAGATCACTTCCACGTCGTGCGTCCCGAGGTTCAGCGCCGCCGCAGCCTCGCGCTGGTTGCCGTCGGGGTGCTGGGTGGACACATAGAGCGTGAGCTGCCCATCTTCGCGCGGCACGGCGTAGGCAATCTGCCCTTCCAGGTAGAACTGCTCCTGCTGCCCGCAATGCGTGCGGCCGCTGAGCCGGTGCGGCGCGCGCTCGAGCATCGCCGCGGGCTCGCCGCGCGTGATGCCCTTGGGCGGCAGGATGAAGCTCTGCGCGGCCATCGCCTCGTCGATGGTCAGGATCGCCGGCCGCTCGCGCACCGCGACCTTCGCGTTTCTCGCCGCCTCGCGGGCGTAGACCATCTCGCGCGCCACCACGATGGCCACCGGCTGCCCGAGGTACTGCACCACGCCATCGGCCAGAAACGGGTCGTCATGGACGATCGGGCCACAGTTGTTCTCGCCCGGAATGTCGCGCGCGGTGTAGACCGCGACCACGCCATGCTCGGCCATCAAGGCAGCGCGGTCGATGCCCTCGCCGATCAGCTCGCCATGCGCCACGGGCGAGAGCACCAGCGCCGCGTACAGCGTGCCGCGCAGCTCGGGCAGGTCGTCTGTGTAAGCCGCCTCGCCCGTCACATGGAGCCGGGCGGATTCGTGCGGCAGCTCGCGGCCCTGCACAGGCGCGAGCGACATCAAGGTTTCGGGCAAGGCAGGCGCGTTCATCGGGCAGTCTCCTCGACGCCAGCGGCGTCCTCAACGAATTGCAGCACCAGATTGCGCGCCAGCAGCGCGCGGTAGCGCCAGCTCGCGCGCAAGCCGTCACGGGGCGTAAAGCCAGCCGCCACGGCGGCGTCGAGCTCGGCCGCCGTCACATCGGCCGGCGCGCGGCCTTCGAGCACCGCCTCGATCAGCGGCACCCGGCCGGGCGCGGGCGCAAGCCCATTACAGGCCACGCGCACGTCCGCGAACCGCCCCTCCACGAGCCGGTAGCGCAGTGCAAACAGCGTCGCCGAAATATCCTGCTCGAAACGCTTGCTGACCTTGTGCGCGCGAAACACCTCGCCCGCGCGCGGCCGCGGCACCACCACCGCCTCGATGAACTCGCCGCTTTCGAGCACGGTGCGCTTTTGCCCCGTGTAAAACTGCGCCAGCGGCAGCCGCCGCGTCTGGCGCCCCCGACGCAGCAGCAGCGTCGCGTCGAGCGCCATCAGGCAGGGCATGGAATCTCCAATCGGCGAGCCGTTCGCAATATTGCCCGCCAGCGTCGCGGTGGAGCGGATCGGCGGCGAGCCAAAGCGACGCAGCACCTCGGCGAAATCCGGGTAGGCGTCGGCCAACAGCGCCTGCACCTCCGCGAGCGGCACCGCTGCGCCAATTTGCCAGGCCTCAGGCGTGGTCTGCACCCGACGCAGTTGCGCCACATGGCCCAGGTACGCGATGCGCGCGGGCCGCAAAAACGCTTTGTTGACCTTGAGGCCGATTTCCGTGCTGCCCGCCAGCAAGGTCGCATCCGGGTTCTTCACCAAATAGTCCGCCAGTTCCTCGACGGTCGCGGGTGCCACGAACTCGCTGCCTTTTTTGGTTCGCAACACCGGCTGCACGACGATCTCGCCCTCGAGGCTGTAGGTCGGCTCGGTCGCGCGGCGGATCTGCTGCAGCAATGGCAGATCGGCCGCGTCGTCGATGCGCAGCGCCTCGGCCGGTGCCTGCGCGGCTTGCAACGCCGCGTCCACGATCGAGCGGTACCCCGTGCAGCGGCACAGATTGCCACTGAGCGCATCGTTCACCTCCGCACGGCCCGGCTGCGCCACCGACTGCAGCAAGCCCGCCAAACTCATCACGATGCCCGGCGTGCAAAACCCACATTGCGAACCGTGGCAGGCCACCATTGCTTCCTGCACCGGGTGCAAACGACCGTCCGCCCCTTGCAAACTCTCCACCGTCTTGAGCGATTTGCCGTCGAGCGTGGGCAGCAGCTGCAAACAACTGTTGACCGGCGCGTAGCGCACCCGCTGGCCATCCTCGGTCAGTTCGCCCACCAGCACCACGCAGGCCCCGCAGTCGCCTTCGGCGCAACCCTCTTTGGTTCCGGTGCGGTGCAGGTGCTCGCGCAGGTAATCCAGCACCGTCGTCGTGCGGCGCACGCCCCGGGCTTCGACGATGCGGCCGTCCAGCACGAAGCGGACGGTATTGGTGACTTCTGGCATGGGGCGTTGGGGGCGGTGAGACAAAGTACTGATTCTATGCAGCCGACCTTATGACGGCCATGTAAAAAAGAATGGCGATCGCCCCGTCAGGAGCCGCGATAAGTCGCGTAACTCCACGGGCTCACCAGCAGCGGCACGTGGTAATGCTGATCCGGGTCGGCCACGCCAAAATCCAGCGTCACCACGTCGAGAAAGGGCGGTTCGGGCAAAGCCACGCCGCGTGCGCGGAAATAGTCCGCCACGGAAAAGCACAGCCGGTAGGTACCCCGGTGGAAGCTGGCGTTGTCCAGCACGGGGCCGCCGGGATTGCGCCCGTCCGCATTGAGCACGATGCGTCGCAACAGCCGCGGCGGCGCGCCGTCCGCGTCGGTGGCATACAGGGCCACGGCCATGCCGGCGGCCGGCGTTCCGTGCATGGTGTCCAAAACATGCGTGCTCAGTCCCATGAAAGCCTCCTGCGGGCATATCCCAGACAAAATCGTCGACCGAAGTGTATACACTTTCTGGTACGCGCTCTAGAATCCCCCGCATGGACACGTCCACCGCCACCCGCACCATCGTCGATGCCCTGACCCGCGCCATCATCGAACACCGCTTGTTGCCCGGTGCAAAGCTGGCCGAGCAGGCATTGGCCGACCACTTCGGCGTATCCCGCACCCTGGTACGCCAAGCCTTGTTCCAACTCGCGCAAAAGCGCCTGGTGCGCATGCTGCCCGCGCGCGGCGCCTTCGTCGCCTCCCCCTCGGCCGAAGAGGCCCGGCAGGTGTTTGCGGTGCGCCGGCTGCTGGAAGTGGGCATGGCGCGCAGCCTCGCGCGCGAGGCCACCCCGGAAAAGCTTGACGCGCTGCGCGAGCACATCGCGCTCGAGCGCGCAGCCGTCGCTGCGGGGAATGTGTCCGAGCGCACCAGCTTGCTCGGGGATTTTCATGTGCGCATGGCCGAACTGCTGGGCAACCGGGTGCTCGCCGAAATGCTCAGCGATTTGCTGTCGCGCTGCGCCCTCATCACCCTGATCTACCAGAGCCGCGACGCCGCCGCGCACTCCAGCGACGAACACCTCGAATTGGTCGAAGCCCTCGCCGCCGGCGACGAGGAGCGCGCCGCGCGGCTCATGGCCGAGCACCTCGACCATGTCGAGGCCAGCCTCACCTACGACCGCCCCGTGCCCACGCACGACATCGCCCAGGCCCTCTCGTCATGACGCACGCCCTCTACGACACCACCGCCCCCTACCCGCGCGACCTGGTCGGCTACGGCCGCAACCCGCCGCACGCGCGCTGGCCCGGGGGTGCACGGATCGCGGTGCAGTTCGTGCTCAACTACGAGGAAGGGGGCGAGAACTGCGTGCTGCATGGTGATGCCGCAAGCGAGCAGTTCCTCTCCGAAATGTTCAACCCCGCGGCCTACCCCGACCGGCACCTCAGCATGGAGGGCATCTATGAATACGGCTCGCGCGTGGGGGTGTGGCGGCTGCTGCGCGAATTCGAGCGCCGCGGCCTGCCGCTGACCGTCTTTGGCGTGGCCAGCGCACTGCAACGCCACCCCGAGGTCACGGCCGCCTTGACCGAACTCGGCCACGAGATCGCCTGCCACGGCCTCAAGTGGATTCACTATCAAAACGTGCCCGAGGAAGTCGAGTGCGCCCATCTGCGCGAGGCCATCGCGATTCTGGAGCGGCTCACCGGTCAGCGCCCGCTGGGCTGGTACACCGGCCGTGACAGCCCCAATACCCGTCGGCTCGTGGTCGATGAAGGCGGCTTTGTCTACGACAGCGACTACTACGGCGACGATCTGCCCGTGTGGATGAAGGTGCGCCGCAGCGACGGCACGGTGGTGCCCCACCTCGTCGTCCCCTACACCCTCGACGCGAACGACATGCGCTTCGCACTGCCCCAGGGCTTTGCGCAGGCCGAGGACTTCTACATTTATCTGCGCGACAGCTTCGACGCGCTCTACGCCGAGGGCGACCCTGCCGGACTCGACCGCCCGAAGATGCTCAGCATCGGCATGCACTGCCGACTGCTCGGACGGCCCGGGCGCATCGTGGCGCTGCAGCGCTTCCTCGACCACATCGAGCGCCACGACCATGTCTGGGTGTGCCGGCGCATCGACATCGCGCGCCACTGGCGCGAACACCACCCCTGCCCCGCCATCGACTGACCCCGCCATGCCCCTGACGCTCGACACCCTCAATGAGGCCAGCGCGGCCGACGCCGTGGCCCTGCTCGACGGCATTTACGAACACAGCCCCTGGGTGGTAGAAGCCGCCCTGAGGCAACGGCCTTTTCGTACCCTGGCCCAACTGAAATACGCGCTGGCTCAGGCCGTGGCGACGGCTCCCCAGGAGCGGCAACTCGCGCTGCTGCGCGCCCACCCCGAACTCGCGGGCAAGGCGATGGTGCAGCGCACCCTGACCCCAGCCTCCAGCGGCGAGCAACAGACCGCGGGCCTCACCGCCTGCACGCCCGAAGAGTTCGAGCGGCTGCAAACGCTCAACGCCCAATACAACACCCGCTTTGGCTGGCCCTTCATCCTCGCGGTGCGCGGGCCGCGCGGCACGGGCCTCAACCGCGCGCAGATCATCGCGAGCTTCGAGCGCCGGCTGCGCCAGCCCAAGGCCGTCGAATTCGCCGAGTGCCTGCGCCAAGTCCACCGCATCGCTGAGCTACGGCTCAACGAGCGGTTTGGCTACACCCCGGCCCGCGGCAACCTGGTCTGGGACTGGCTGGAGCGGCTGGCCCGTCACAGCGACCCGGGCTACGCCGAACGCGGCGAACTCACCGTGACCTACCTGACCGACGCCCACCGCGCCTGCGCCGCCGAGATTGCCGAGCACATGCGCGCCAACGGCTTCGACGAGGTGGCGATCGACGCAGTGGGTAACGTCGTCGGCCGCTACCACCCGGCCGGTGGTGCGAGCAGCGCGCGCTACCTGCTCACGGGTTCGCACTACGACACGGTCCGTAACGCGGGCAAGTACGACGGGCGGCTGGGCATCTTCGTCCCCATGGCCTGTGTACGCGAACTGGCCGCTGCGGGCCGGCGGCTGCCGTTCGGCATCGAACTGGTTGCCTTTGCCGAGGAAGAAGGCCAGCGTTTCAAGGCCACCTTCCTCGGCTCGGGCGCGCTGGTGGGCGACTTCCGGCCCGAGTGGCTCGAGCAACGCGACGCCGACGGCGTCAGCCTGCGTGTAGCGATGCAGCAGGCCGGCCTCGACCCCTCGGCCATTCCGGCGCTGCGCCGCGATCCGCGGCACTACCTCGGCTTCGTCGAAGTCCACATCGAACAAGGCCCGGTGCTCCACGCACTGAACCTGCCGCTGGGCGTGGTCCGCTCGATCAACGGCAGCGCGCGTTTCGACGGTGCGTTCATCGGCGTTGCCGCGCATGCAGGCACCACCCCCATGGACCAGCGGCACGATGCGGCCGTCGCCGCAGCCGAGCTGGTACTGGCGGTGCAGGCGCGCGCCCGGGCCGATGGCGACTCTGTCGGCACCGTGGGACGGCTCGAAGTGCCCGACGGCTCGGTGAACGTGATTCCGGGCCGCTGCCGCTTCACGCTGGACCTGCGCGCGCCCACCGACCCGCAGCGCGATGCCCTGATTGCCGACGTGCTCGGCAGCCTGGCCGACATCAGCGCCCGGCATGGTGTCGAGCACACGCTGGAGGAGACGATGCGCGCCGCCGCG
>NZ_JAEMQB010000146.1:0-10500 GCF_022759015.1 Tibeticola sp.
AGCGGGTCCGCCACGCCGCCGTGATTGCGAGCGCGCCCAACCTCACGGCCGAGAACATCGCCTTCAACGAGGTGGCGCGGCGCGCCATCGTGACCGATCCGGATTTTCATGGCGGCCATTACTACGAACACGGCGTGGTACCCAAGCGGGGCCTGCGCATCGCGCGCATGATCGGGCACATCACCTACCTCAGCGACGACGTGATGAACGAGAAGTTCGGCCGCAGTCTGCGCGAGGCCGTCGCCGGCCACCCGAACGGCTACCGCTACTCGACGCAGGATGTCGAGTTCCAGATCGAGAGCTATCTGCGGTATCAAGGGGACAAATTCAGCGAGTACTTCGACGCCAACACCTACTTGCTGATTACCCGCGCACTCGACTACTTCGATCCAGCTGCGGCCTTCGACGGTGATTTGGTTCGTGCGCTCGCGCCGGCCCGTGCTCGTTTTTTACTGGTGAGCTTCACGACCGACTGGCGCTTTTCCCCGGCACGCAGCCGCGAGATCGTCCGAGCGCTGGTCGCCAACCAGCGCGACGTCAGCTATGCCGAAATCGATGCGCCCCACGGCCATGATGCGTTCCTGCTCGACGATGCCCGCTACCATGCGGTGGTGCGTGCGTGGTTCGAGCGGATTGCCCGGGGAGCCCAAGCATGAGTGATCCCGTGCTCATGGAAACCCTCGGCGCCCTGGTGCCGAAAGGGGTGCGCGTGCTCGATCTGGGCTGTGGCAACGGCGCCATGCTGGAGTGGCTGCGGATCCATCGGAACTGCTCGGGCTATGGCGTCGAAATCGACGACGCCAACGTGCTCGCCTGCGTCCAGCGCGGGGTCAATGTGCTGCAGCTCAACCTCGAGGAGGGTCTCGCCATGTTTGGCGACCAGTCGTTCGACGTGGTGCTGCAAATCGACACGCTGCAACATTTGCGCAATGCGCAAACCATGCTCCGTGAAACCGCGCGCGTGGGCCGCATCGGCATCGTCGCCTTTCCGAACTTCGCACATTGGCCCAACCGGCTCAGTGTGCTGCGGGGTCGCATGCCCGTGACGAAACGCCTGCCCTACGAGTGGTACGACACGCCCAACATCCGAGTTGGAACCTATGCGGACTTCGAGGTGCTCGCGGAACGCAACGGCCTGCGCATCCTCGACGCCTTCGGCTTGCAAAATGGGCGCAAGATTCGCTTCATGCCCAACCTCTGCGCCTCGACAGCGGTGTTCAAGTTCGAGCGCGGTTGAGGGCGAGCCCCTTCAGCATGGAAACGACGGAACACGATCGACCGGACTTGGCCGCGTCCCCGTGGCTGGGCCCGCTCGATCTTTGGCTACTGGCCGAGGGCCGACATCTGCGCCCCTGGCAAAAGCTCGGCGCCCATTTGGCCCGCGAGCAGGGCCATGAGGGCACCGTTTTTGCAGTCTGGGCTCCGCACGCAGAGGCCGTCAGCGTGGTCGGGGACTTCAACGCTTGGGACCCGGCGCGCGACCCGATGGCGCGGGTGGGTGAGAGCGGCATTTGGCAGGCGTTCGTCCGCAACGCGGCAGCGGGTGCGCTCTACAAGTTCGCCGTTGTCGATGTCCACGGCCATCTGAGCTTACGAACCGATCCCTATGCGCGAGCGACCGAGGGACCGCCGGGCCTCGCCGCGCGCGTGTGTGCCCCGGCTGCCTGGCGGCCACATCGCTTGCACGCGCGGCCTGAAGGCGGGCGCCCCATCGCCATCTACGAGGTCCACGCCGGCTCCTGGAAGCGACCAGGGGGACACATTCCGGATTGGGACTGGCTCGCCCGCGAACTGCCGCCCTACGTCGCCCAGCTCGGATTCACACACATTGAGCTGTTGCCGGTGGCTGAGCATCCGTTCTACGGATCCTGGGGCTATCAATGCACCAACCTCTACGCCCCAGCGGCTCGCTATGGCAGCCCCGACGCTTTGCGGCGCTTCATCGATGCGGCCCATGCGCACGGGCTGGGCGTAATCCTCGACTGGGTTCCGGGCCACTTTCCCAGAGACGGCCACGCGCTGGCTCGTTTCGATGGCACGGCCCTCTATGAGTATGAAGACCCTCGGGAGGGGGTTCACCGCGACTGGGACACGCTGATCTATAACTTTGCACGTCCGCAGGTCCGCAACTTCCTGATCGGCAACGCGCTCTATTGGGTGGAAGAGTTCGGCTTCGACGGTTTGCGTTTCGATGCGGTCGCCTCCATGCTCTACCGGGACTACAGCCGGCCTGCCGGAGAGTGGATCCCCAACGCACGGGGTGGGCGGGAAAACCTCGAAGCCATCTCGTTTTTGCAGGAGGTCAACCGCACGCTGCACGAGCAAGCCCCGGGCGTGCTGACCATTGCGGAAGAATCGACGGCGTTTCCGCATGTCAGCCGCTCGCCCGAGGAGGGTGGCCTGGGCTTCGACGCCAAATGGAACATGGGGTGGATGCACGACACGCTGCGGTATTTCGCGCTCGACCCCGTCCACAGACGCTGGCACCACGACGCCCTGACCTTCGCGATGATGTACGCCTACAGTGAGCGCTTCGTTCTGCCGCTGTCGCACGACGAGGTCGTCCACGGCAAAGGCTCATTGCTCAACAAAATGGCGGGGGATCCCTGGCAGCGGCGAGCCAATCTTCGCGCGCTACTGGGCTTGATGTATGCGTTTCCAGGCCGCAAACTGTTGTTCATGGGCGCGGAGCTGGCAACACCACGGGAGTGGAATCACGACACGGAGCTGGACTGGGGCCTCTTGAATCAGGCCGACCACGCGGGCGTACAGCGGCTGGTGCACGATCTCTGCCACCTGCTGCGCGAACTGCCGGCGCTGTTCGTTCAGGACGACACTCCGGAAGGCTTCGCTTGGATCGAGGCCAATGATGCGGCGCACAGCGTCTACAGCTTTCTGCGTTGGGGCACCCGGCCTGATGAAGTCCTTGCGGTGGTCTGCAACCTAACGCCCGTCGTTCGGCACGACTGGCGGATTGGCGTACCCCAGGCGGGCACCTGGGTCGAGCGGCTCAACACCGATTCGGCCCACTATGCCGGGAGCAATGTCGGCAACTTCGGACGCCTCGAGGCCGAGCCCATCCCGATGCACGGCCATCCCTGGTCGGTCAAACTGACACTTCCGCCGCTGGGCGTCCTGTGGCTTGGTCCTGAGAAGCCACTGCCATCATGAACCCGCGAGCCTTCGACCGCCTGAGCGAGCCTGGAAGGCCCTGGCCGATGGGTGTGACACCGCGAACCTTGGCCGGGCAGGAAGGCGTCAATGCCGTCGTCTTCGCGCCGCATGCCCATGCCGTCATGGTTTGCGTCTTCGACGCAGAAGGGCATCGCGAGATCGAACGATGGCACTTGCGGTGCCACGGTGACGGCCTGTGGTGCGGTTGGATGCCGGGGCATGGCGCGGGTATGCTTTATGGCCTGCGCGCCGACGGCCCGTGGAAGCCCGAGCAAGGCCACCGCTACAACCCGCATCGTTTGCTCATCGACCCTTGGGCCCGGGCCCTCGTCGGCTCGACGAGCGCTTTGGCGCTCGAATGTGACGACCCGCAAGGGCGTGGCTTTCCGCCGCTGCCACGCGACAACGCCGAGCGCGTGCCCAAGGCCCGTGTGCTCGACCTCGAGCAAGAGCTGTGCCGCGCACGCTCGATCGCCGCGCGGCCCTGGGTTCCCTGGTCCCAAACGGTCCTCTATGAGGCGCATGTCAAATCGGCCACGGCCTTGCACCCGGATCTCGAGCCCGAGCTTCGCGGCACCTGGCTCGGGCTTGCGAGCAAGCCCATGCTCGAGCACTACCGCAAACTGGGCATCACCAGCTTGTGTTTGCTGCCGGTGCAGCTGCACCTCGATGAACGCCACCTGATCGAGCGGGGCCTGAGCAACCTCTGGGGCTACAACACGCTCAACTACTTTGTCCCCGACCCCCGTTTCGCTACGCCGCATGCCCGGGGCGAACGCCAAGATGATCAGCGGATTCGCGACGAGTTCCGGCAAATGGTCGACGGTTTGCATCGGGAAGGGATCGAGGTCATCCTGGACGTGGTCTACAACCACACGGCCGAAGGCGGCGCGACGGGGCCCACCCTTTCCTGGCGAGGACTCGACCATGCTGCCTGGTACGCGCTGGACGAACACGGACATCCGATGAATTTCAGCGGCTGCGGCAACACGCTGAACCTCGGTGAACCCCACGCCGTCCAACTCGTCATGGACAGCTTGCGCTGGTGGGCGGAAGCATTCGGCGTCGATGGGTTCCGTTTCGACCTTGCGGTGTCCCTCGGCCGCGACCCCAGGCTCGACTGGCGCTTCCATCCGGCACATGCCCTGTTCACGGCGATGGCACAAGACCCCGTCCTGGCGCCCCTCAAGCACATCGCCGAACCCTGGGACCTCGGGCCCGATGGCTACCGCCTCGGGCAGTTCCTGCCCGGCTGGCATGAATGGAACGACCGCTTCCGAGATACCGTGCGCGCCTGGTGGCTCGGACACGAGTGCACCCGCGGCGAGCTCGCGCGGCGCTTGGCGGGCTCGAGCGACCGTTTCGAACATGACGGACGTCTTCCACTCGCCTCCATCAATCTCATCACGGCGCACGATGGCTTCACGCTCGCCGACCTGACCAGCTACCGGCACAAGCACAACGAAGCCAACGGGGAAGACAACCGCGACGGTGCCGATGCCAACTTCAGCGCCAACGCCGGCGTCGAAGGACCGAGCGAAGACCCGGCCGTCCTCGAGCGGCGGCAGCAGTGGCGGCGCGCGTTGCTGAGCACCTTGTTCTGCGCCCAGGGCGTACCCCAGCTGCTCGCCGGCGATGAAATCGGCCACAGCCAACGCGGGAACAACAACGCCTACTGCCAGGACAATCCGATCAGTTGGATCGACTGGGCGCGAGGCGACGCCGATCTCTGCAGCTTTGTCGCCACGCTGACGGCCCTGCGGCGCGAGCTGCCCGCGCTGCGCCATCCACTCTGGTTTTCGGGACAATGGTCAGAGGCGGATCTGCCGCCGGACATCGAATGGCGAACCGCGCAAGGGTATCCGCCTGGGGTGGACGAATGGGAGCAGCCAGACAGCCGCATCCTGGCCTGCGTCATCACGGTCGGTGAGCCAGGCGGCTTGCCGCGCGAGCGGGTGATGACGATTTTTCACGCCGGTTCGGAGCCGGCTTGCGTGCGGCTGCCCGAAGGCATGTGGCACACGGTGCTCGACAGCCGAATCGGCGCGCGCTTTCCCCGACCGGCAAGCCCCGATGCCCCAACCGCCGGCCCCCCCGGGGAGCGGGGCTGGCCCGCGGTGGTTCCGCCCTGCCTCAAAATCCTCGTCCAGCCCCTGCCCAGCGGAGACCCGAGCCCATGACGGCACCCCCAGCGAAGCCACTGCACCGGCGCAGCAGCGGCATCCTGCTGCATCCGACGAGCCTGCCCGGCAGCGCGTCCTGCGGGGATCTGGGCGCCGCGGCGCGACACTGGGTCGACTGGCTCCAGAGTGCTGCGCAATCCTGGTGGCAGGTTTTGCCCCTCACGCCACCAGGACCCGGCTTCTCACCGTACCAGAGCCTCTCGGCATTTGCCGGCAGCCCCTGGCTCATCGATCTCGGGGCTCTGCGCGAGCGCGGATGGCTGCGCGACGACGAGCCCGTACCGCCTGTCGATGGGCAGAGCTGCGGAACGCCCGAAGGCGTCGCCGCCCGCCAGCGCCTGCTGATGCAGGCTTGGCAGGGGTTTCAGCGCGCAGCCACCGAGCCCGAGCGCAGCGATCTCGAAGCCTTCGTTGCGCGCGAACGGAATTGGCTCGAGGACTATGCGCTGTTCATGGTGCTCGACGCGCGTCATGGGCAGCCCTGGACCCGATGGCCCGAACGACTGGCGCGACGCGACCCGAGCGCGCTGGCCGAGGTCGCGGCAGCCGCGCAAGACGAGCGCGGCTTCTGGTGCTTCACCCAGTGGCTGTTCGAGCGCCAATGGCAGGCGCTTCGGGCCTATGCGCGGGAGCGGGGGATCGGCGTCATTGGCGACCTGCCGATCTTCGTCGCCCATCACAGTGCCGACGTATGGGCTCAGCCGTCGTGGTTCGCGCTCGACCCCTCGGGCGAGCCCGAGGTCATTGCGGGCGTGCCCCCCGACTACTTCAGCCCGCAGGGTCAGCGCTGGGGCACCCCCCTCTACCGCTGGGACCGCATGGCCGAGGACGGCTATGGCTGGTGGAAGCGGCGATTGCAGCGCACGCTCGAGCAGTTCGACGTCGTGCGCATCGACCACTTCCGGGGGTTCGCGTCGTATTGGGAAGTCCCCGCGCAGGCGCCCACCGCGATCGACGGGCGTTGGCGTCCCGGGCCTGGGCTGGCGTTTTTTCAAACGCTCCAAGCGCAGCTGGGGCCGCTGCCCTTGATCGCCGAGGACCTCGGCGCCGATCTCGGCGAAGCGATGGCGCTGCGCGAGGCCTGCGGCTACCCCGGCATGCGGGTGCTGCAATTTGGCTTCGACGGCCATGCCGACAACCCCCACCTGCCCCACAACTACGAGCCCCACACCGTGGCCTACCCTGGCACGCACGACAACGACACCGCCATGGGCTGGTGGCAGTCGCTCGAGCCCTCGGCGCAGGCGTTGGTGCGCCGCTACCTCGGCCCAGGCGTGGACGGTGAAGGCATCCACTGGAGCCTGATCCGCGCGCTCTCCCTCTCGGTCGCGCGCACGATGATCGTGCCGTTTCAAGACGTGCTGGGCCTGGACGGCCGGCACCGCATGAACACACCGGGGCTCGCCGAAGGTTGCTGGCGCTGGCGCTTCGACTGGCCGATGGTGGGCCCCGAGCCCGCGGCGCGCCTGGCCGAAATCGTGCGCGCCCACGGCCGCGCCCCCTGATCCCCCTGCCCCGACGGACCCGCCCCACCCGAGGAGAACTGCCATGCCCCCAACCGATCCCCAGGCGCCGTATCAACTGGCGCGCCAGACGATTGCCCTCGTGCTCGCCGGCGGCCGCGGCTCGCGCCTGGGCGCGCTCACCGATCGACGCGCCAAGCCGGCCGTGTACTTTGGCGGCAAGTTCCGGATCATCGACTTTGCGCTCTCGAATTGCCTGAACTCGGGCGTGCGGCGCATCGGTGTGATCACCCAATACAAGTCCCACAGCCTGCTGCGGCATCTGCAGCGGGGTTGGTCTTTCCTGCGCAGCGAGTTCAACGAGTTCTTGGACCTCTTGCCCGCGCAGCAGCGCATCGACGAAACCTCCTGGTACCAAGGCACGGCCGATGCGGTGTTCCAGAACCTCGACATCCTGCGGCCCAACCGCCCGCGCTACATCTTGGTGCTCGCCGGGGACCATGTCTACAAGATGGATTACGCACGCCTCATCGCCGATCATGCGGCGCGCGGCGCCCCTTGTACCGTGGCTTGCATCGAGGTGCCGCTGGCAGAGGCGAGCGCCTTTGGCGTGATGGCCATCGATGAGGCGCGGCGCATCGTGCGCTTCGACGAGAAGCCCGCGCACCCGGCGCCGATGCCGGGGCGACCCGACCATGCGCTCGCCAGCATGGGGGTGTATGTGTTCGATGCCGACTATCTCTACGCCGCGCTCGAGGCCGACGCCGCCACACCGGGCTCGAGCCGCGACTTCGGCCGCGACCTGATCCCCAAGGCCGTGGCGCGCGGCGAAGCGGTCGCCCATCCTTTCGGGGAGTCCTGCGTCAAGAGCAGCCCGGAGGCGCCGGCCTATTGGCGCGATGTCGGCACCGTCGATGCCTATTGGGCTGCCAACCTCGACCTGACGAACACCATCCCCGAGCTGGACATGTACGACCGCAACTGGCCGATCTGGACCTACCAGGAACAGTTGCCTCCGGCGAAGTTCGTGTTCGACGACGAAGACCGGCGCGGCTGTGCGGTCGATTCGCTGGTTTCGGGCGGCTGCATCATCTCCGGCGCGCAGCTGCGCCGCTCGGTGCTGTTCTCGCGGGTGCGGGTCAATTCCTACACCCGGGTCGAGCAATCGGTGCTGCTGCCTGCGGTCGAGGTCGGGCGTCATTGCCGGCTGCGCAAGGTGGTCGTCGATGCCGGCTGCCACATCCCCGAGGGCATGGTGATCGGCGAAGACCCCGCACTCGACGCGCAGCGCTTCGCGCGGACGGATGGCGGCGTCGTGCTGGTGACTCCGGCAATGCTCGCGCGGCTGGGCTTTCCTTCACCCGGCCCTGGGGTTCGTTCATGAAGGTCCTGCATGTCTGCGCCGAGCTGTATCCACTGGTCAAGACCGGGGGGCTCGCCGATGTCTGCGCCGCGCTTCCCGCCGCGCAACGGTCGCTGGGCATCGATGCGCGGGTGTTGCTGCCGGGCTTTGCCGGCGTGAAAGCAGGCGTCGAACCCACAGGCCCGGCGCTGAAGTTGGCGACGCGCAACGCCCCGCCGATCGTGCAGGCCTTGGGGCCCGAGGTTTCGATCATCCCCGCCCGATTGCGTGGCGCGGGATTGCCGCTGTGGTTCATCGATGCCCCGGCGTGGTACGAGCGCCCCGGCGGCCCGTATCTGGACGAACAGGATCGCCCCTGGCCCGACAACGCCGAGCGCTTTGCGCTGCTGGGCTGGATCGGAGCCCAACTGGGGCTGGGCGCCGACCCGTCCTGGACCCCGGACGTGGTCCACGCCCACGATTGGCATGCGGCGCTCGCTCCGGTTTATCTGGCGACCACACGCCGGGGGCCTGAATCCGCGGGGTCGGTGCTCACGATCCACAACCTGGCGTTCCAGGGTCGATTTCCGGGCGAGCTCTGGCCGCGGCTGGGGCTGCCAGCGGCGCTGTTTGGGATCGAAGGGCTCGAGTTTTATGGCGAGGTTTCGTTCCTCAAGGGCGGGATTCTGTTCAGCGACGCCTTGACGACGGTCAGCCCCCGTTACGCGCAGGAAATTCTCACGCCCGAGCAGGGTTTTGGCCTCGACGGCGTGCTCCGCCGAAGAGCCCAGGTGCTGCACGGCATCCTCAACGGCGTGGACTATTCGGTGTGGAACCCCGCGACCGACGCGTGGCTGGCGCAACCTTACGATCTGGCGCAGCTCGACGGAAAGGCGCGCAACAAGGCCGTGCTTCAGCGAGAACTGGGCCTGGCACCGCGCGCAGATGCCGTGCTGTTCGGCGTGGTCAGCCGGCTCACCGAGCAAAAAGGTGTCGATCTCATCGCGCCCGTGCTCGGCGATCTGGTGGCCCGCGGTGGCCAGCTCGCGGTGCTGGGCCACGGGGACGCGGCGATCGAGCGCGCGCTGGAAGCGGCCTGCGCCGCCCACCCGGGCCAGGCGAGCCTGCGCGACGGCTACGACGAGGGGCTGGCCCATCGCATCATCGCTGCAGCCGACGTGATCCTCGTGCCCTCGCGCTTCGAGCCCTGCGGCCTGACGCAGCTCTACGGTATGCGGTACGGCGCCTTGCCGCTGGTGCGCGCGGTGGGCGGGCTGGCCGACACGGTCGTCGACAGCAGCCTCGAGGCGATCGACGACGGTCGCGCCAGCGGCTTCGTGTTCCATGAGGCCACGCCCGCTGCGCTCGACGCGGCCATTCGGCGCGCCTTCGCGCTGCACCGCCGCGGCGCCGACTGGCAACGGGTCCAGACACACGCCATGAGCCTACGGTTCGACTGGGCGCGCGCCGCGCGGCAATATGGCACGCTGTACGATGACATTCGTTCTTCTTCCGCAAGGCTGGCCTCATGAACGCCCCTGACGCTGCCCCATCGCCCCTCGCGCCGAGCGCATCGGCGTCGTTCGATTTCGACCGCCCCGCCAGCACGGTCGAGGCGCTCAAGCGCTCGATCTCGAACCGGTTGGTGTATTCGGTGGGCAAGGACGTGCGCTCCGCGTGTGCGCGGGATTGGCTGTTTGCGGTCTTCTACGCGGTTCGGGACCGCATCATGGACCGCTGGCGCGAGACGCACCACGCCGCGATCGACCAGGATGCCAAGCGCGTCTATTACCTGTCGATGGAATTTTTGCCCGGGCGCATGCTCACCAATGCGCTCGCTGCGGAAGGCTTGCTCGATGACATTCGCAAGGCGTGCACGCAACTGGGCGCGGATTTCGACACGCTGGTCGACCTCGAGGCCGATCCGGGACTCGGCAACGGCGGCCTCGGACGGCTGGCCGCGTGTTTCCTCGACTCGATGGCCACACTCGCGCTGCCGGGCATGGGCTACGGCATCCGTTACGAATACGGCATGTTCGCGCAGCGCATCGTCGATGGCCGTCAGGTGGAGGAGCCCGATCAGTGGTTGCTCAACGGCAACCCCTGGGAATTCATGCGCCCCGAATACAGCTACACGGTGCGCTACCGCGGGCATTTGGTTCCTGACGGCCAGAGGGTGCGCTGGGTGGACACGGAGAACGTCATCGCCGTCGCCTACGACAGCGGCGTGCCGGGCTATGAGCTGAGCTCGGTCGCGACGCTGCGGCTGTGGTCGGCGCGCGCCGAGAGCGCGCTCAACCTCGAGCAGTTCAACCGGGGCGACTACATGCGCGCGGTC
>NZ_JAEMQB010000160.1:0-5766 GCF_022759015.1 Tibeticola sp.
AAACACGCCAGAGGGCGTTGCAAATGCGCGCCGTAGCCCGAGCTACGGCTGTGCTTTGCGCCTACTCGGGCGCGTTTTGGGGCGCCCCTTCGGGCACGCCCAATTCCCTCTCAGCCTCTGAGGCCTGCCGAGCCGTTGTCAACAGCCTGGGGGCTTGCTTGGCTCGAAACGAGCCTCTCGTTTGGAAATGATCAATGAAATATGCACCATCCCGGCGTGAAATGGTGCTTCATTGCTCCTGATTGTGTAGCGACGGGGCCTGGAATCAGCGCAGGACGACAGCGGGACCCTCGCCCCGCTCGACGATGGAGCCGATTTCGTAGACGCGCTCGCCCTGCTGCTCGAGCGTTGCGGCACAGGCGGCTGCCGCTTCGGGTGCGACGACGACCACCATGCCGATGCCATTGTTGAACGTGCGGTTCATTTCATGATCGTCGATGGCGGCGGTTGCTTGTAGCCAAGCAAACAGCTCACTGCGCGGCCAACTGCCGAGTTTCAAGGCAGCGGCCGTTCCATCAGGGAGCACGCGCGGAATGTTTTCGATCAAGCCGCCGCCGGTGATGTGCGCGAGTGCCTTGATGGGATGCTGCTCGAGCGCGGACAGCACGCTACGGACGTAGAGCCGGGTCGGGGCCATGATGGCCTCCCGGAAGGGCAGCCCATCGAGCGTTGCGGGCAGGTGCCCCGCCGCGCGCTCGATGCATCGCCGCACCAGGGAAAAGCCGTTGGAGTGCACACCGGCCGACGCCAGCCCCAGCACCACATCGCCCGGCGTGACGGTCTGGCCCGTGAGGATGCGTTGCTTTTCGACAACCCCGACGGCAAAGCCAGCCAGATCGTATTCGCCCGGCGGATACATCCCGGGCATTTCCGCGGTCTCGCCGCCGATCAGCGCGCAGCCCGAAAGCTCGCAACCCCGAGCGATACCGCCCACGACGCGCGCGGCGACATCGACATCGAGCTTGCCGCAGGCGAAATAGTCCAGGAAAAACAAGGGCTCGGCGCCTTGGACCAACACGTCGTTGACGCTCATCGCCACGAGGTCGATGCCGACGTGATCGTGCATGTTCCACTCGAAGGCGAGCTTCAGCTTGGTTCCCACGCCGTCCGTGCCGCTGACCAGCACGGGTTCCCGGTAGCGCTTGGGCACCTCGAACAGAGCGCCAAAGCCGCCGATGCCGGCCAAAACCCCGTCGCGCAAGGTCTTGCGGGCAAGCGGTTTGATCCGCTCGACCAGCGCATCTCCGGCATCGATGTCGACACCGGCGTCTTTGTAGTGGATGGGGGTTGGAGAATTTGAGCTCGTCATCGGGCGTGGGCCAGGTTGGGAGGAGACGGAACCCCCAGAGGCGCGCCTCTGAGATTCCCTAGAATGCCAGATTCTACTGAGCGCAAAGCCGACCACGCCCCTGCCGCGCCGCGCCTCCAGCCCCCGGCGTGCGGCAACAAGGGGGCCTCTCGCGCGCTGCCTCAAAGCCGATTCCTTTGCCCCCGAAAAACCCTCACGGCCATCTCTGCCCCCATCTCCAAGCCATGCAAATCGACCCCCATTTCAAACGAGCCGTCGGGTGGGCTGCTGCCGTTCTGGCTCTTGGCGGCGCGCTCTGGTCGTTGGGGCCAGTGTTGACTCCCTTTCTCGTTGCCGCCGTTCTGGCCTACATGGTCAACCCGGTGGTGAACCGGCTCGATCGCGCGTTGGGCGGACGCTTCCCGCGCGTTCTGGCCGTTGTGTTGGTGGAGGTTTTCTTCTTCGTTGCGGCCTTGGGTTTTCTGTTGCTCGTCGTGCCGGTACTGGTTCGGCAAATCCCGCTGATGCGCGAACAGGTGCCGCTGTTGCTGGAGCAGCTGGTGACCGCGATTCGACCCTGGCTGCTCCAGTTCGGGTTGGACCCGCTCGCCGGCTTTGCCGATCTGCGCGCTTTCGTGGTCGATTTCCTGGGCAACCGCAGCGAAGATCTCGTGGCCTCGGCGCTTGCGTCGCTGCGGGTCGGCGGCAGCGTTTTGCTCACGATCATCGGCAACGCGGTGTTGATACCCGTCGTTCTCTTTTATCTGCTGACCGATTGGGACCGTATCGTGGCAGGGGTCTGGAGCCTCGTTCCTCGTGCGCTGCGCGGGGCCCTCGAATCCTTCGTCGACGAAGCCGATGAGGTTCTCGGGCAATACCTTCGCGGCCAAGCCCTGGTGATGTTGGCGCTGGCGGTCTACTACAGCGCGGGGCTTGCAGCGTTCGGTCTCAATGTGGCGCTGCCCATCGGCGTTTTCACCGGCCTGGCTGTTTTTGTGCCCTACATTGGATTCGGCGTTGGTTTGGTGCTGGCCCTGCTGTCGGGCATGCTCCAGATGGGGCTGGCGCCCACCTTGGTGATGGTGGGCGTCGTTTATGGCGCCGGCCAGGTCATCGAGAGCTTCTTTCTGACGCCGCGCCTGGTCGGCAGCCGGGTGGGCCTGCATCCTCTGGCCGTGATCTTTGCCTTGATGGCGTTTGGCCAGCTGTTTGGGTTTCTGGGCGTGCTCGTGGCCTTGCCCGCCAGTGCCGTTTTACTCGTCGCTCTGCGGCGGCTGAAACGGCGCTATCTGGCGGACGCGACGGGCGAGGGCACGCACGCGCGGGTTCCGACCGAGGAGGTCAGATGAAGCAGTTGCCGCTCGACATTGCGCCTCGGCCCCAGGCGACCTTCGAGAACTACTGCCCCGGGCCCAATGAGGCGGCTTGGTCGCATCTCCGTCGCGTGCTCGACGGCGATCCGCCGACGCCGGTGCCGATTTATCTGTGGGGCGAAGAAGGCAGCGGGAAAACCCATTTGTTGCAGGCCGCTGCGGCCACGCTCGCGGCGCGCGGACGCGCCTTCGGCTGGCTCGACGCCACGAGCCCGTTTGCGAGCTTCGACGAGTCATGGGCGGCCATCTTTCTGGACGATGTCGAGCGCTTCGATGGTGAACGCCAACAATGGGCCTTCAATTGGTTCGTTCATGCGCTCGCCCCGGCCGATGGGCAGGCGCGCCTGGTTTTGGCTGCGGGTCGGCTGCCGCCCGCCGATCTGCGGCTGCGGGACGATTTGCGCAGTCGCCTGGCCTGGGGGCATGTGTTCGAGATCAAGCCGCTGTCCGATGCACAGCGTCGGGCTGTGCTGCTGCAATCGGCGCGGGAACGCGGGCTCGAACTCCGCGAGGAAGTCGTCGACTACATCTTGGTGCGCTTCCCCCGTGACCTCGGAAGTCTCAACGGCCTGGTCGAGCAACTCGATCGCTACGCCCTCAGTACCCAGCGCTCGATCACGATCCCATTGATTCGCGCCATGATGGAGGACGCTTGAGCTCGACACTCACCCGGGTCACCCTGTTTGACCTCGACCATACCCTGTTGCCCCTGGATTCGGACTACGCGTGGGGCGTATTCACGACCGATATCGGCTGGACCGACCCGCAGCATTTCCGTCGTCGCAACGACGAGTTTTATGCGCACTACCAAGCGGGAACGCTGGACATTCACGACTACGTGCGCTTTGCGACCGAGGCGGCTCGGCGGCAGGGTCCGCAGCGGGCGCTGCAGGCGCGTGAGGAGTTTCTGCGTCGAGTGATCGAGCCGGCCATCGACCCGCGCGCCCTCGCCCTGGTGGCGCAGCACCGGGTTCGGGGCGACCAAATCGTGATCGTCACCGCGACCAACGAATTCGTGACCCGCCCGATCGCCGCCAAGTTCGGCGTGGAAGATTTGATTGCGGTCGAACTCGAGCGCGATGCCTCGGGTTGGATCACGGGTGAGATTCGGGGCACGCCGTCGTTCCGCGAGGGCAAAGTCAAGCGCGTCGAGGACTGGTTGGCGGCGCGCGGGCTGTCCAGATCGGCCGCCGAGATCACGTTTTACTCGGACTCGATGAACGACTTGCCGCTCTTGCAGTGGGCTGACGTGCCGGTTGCGACCAACCCGGATCCGCGCCTGCGCGCCCATGCAAGCCAGCAGGGCTGGCGCATACTCGACCTTTTCGACGAGGCTCGATGAGCCCTTGCCTCGATTTGGAAGGGTCCCTACGCATCCATTCACGAAGCCAATGATCAAAACCTTTATTCACAAACTGCTGGGCAAGACGGCGGGCGCTTCCAAGCCCAACATGGGTCGCCGGCGGGAGATTCCCGCAACGGAGCACGGGATCGATCCTTCGCTCGTTGACGAGCGCGCGGTGCAAGTCTGCCGGGTGTTGCGCCAGGCCGGCTATGAAGCCTACGTGGTCGGTGGCGCGGTTCGCGACTTGTTGCTGGGTTTACGGCCCAAGGACTTCGACGTGGCCACCAACGCCACGCCCGAGCAGGTCAAGTCGCTGTTCCGTCGGGCCTTCATCATCGGCAGACGTTTTCGTATCGTGCATGTCGTGTTTGGACGGGGGCGTGAGCACGAAGTCATCGAAGTGTCGACCTTCCGCGCTTACCTCGACCCGGCCGATGCCGAGCAGGTTTCCGGCAATGAGCGAACGTCCAAAGCGGCCCTGGCAGGCATCCAGCATGCGGTCGACGCCAGCGGCCGCGTCCTGCGCGACAACGTCTGGGGGACTCAGCAAGAAGACGCGGTGCGGCGTGACTTCACCGTCAACGCCATGTATTACGACCCGCAAACCCAGGTCCTGGTCGATTACCACCGGGGTATCGAAGACGCCAAGCAGCGGCGTCTGCGGATGATCGGAGACCCTGCCAAGCGCTATCGCGAGGACCCCGTGCGCATCATCCGCGCCGTGCGCTTCGCGGCCAAGCTCTCGGGCCTGGGCTTCGCGCTCGATCCAAAAACAGCGCAGCCCTTGCGCAGCAGCCTGGCCTTGCTGCAAGAGGTTCCGCAGAGCCGCTTGTTCGACGAAATGCTCAAGCTGCTGCAAACGGGGCATGCTCTCGCCTCGATCGAACAGCTTCGCCGCTTGGGGCTCGAGCGTGGCATCTATCCTTTGCTCGACCTCGCGGTCGAGCGCGCCGATACGCCGTTTGTGCAAGCGGCCTTGGCGGACACCGATCGACGCGTCGCCGAGGGCAAGCCCGTCGCACCGAGCTTTCTCCTCGCCGCGCTGCTGTGGCAGGACGTGCGGGAGGCGTGGAGTCGGCGCCTCGAGCGCAGAGAGCATCCCCATCCGGCCCTCCAGGCGGCGATCGACGAGGTTTTCGAGTCCCGCATCGGCGACGTTTCGGGCCGCGGAAAACTCGGTGCCGACATGCGTGAAATCTGGATGATGCAACCGCGTTTCGAAAAGCGGACCGGCCACGCCCCCTTCGGCCTGGTCGAGCAACCCCGTTTCCGGGCGGGATTCGACTTTCTTCGGTTGCGCGCCGAAGTTGGGGAAGTCGACCTTACCCTGGCCGATTGGTGGCAGGAATTCAGCCTGGCCGATGACGCGGCCCGTGAGGATCTGCTGGCCCAAGTCCGGGCGGAACACCGCAAGGCGCCGCGCGTGCACCGGGTTGGGGCTGCCTCGAAAGCCGACGATCCGAACCGCCCCGAGTGCCCTGTGGTCCCGGCCACAGGAGGGGCGCCCGCACCGTCAAGCGCGCAAGCCAGTGAGACGGCCGCGCCGAAGAAGCGCCGCCGGCGTCGGCGCAAGCCCACCGATGCCGCGGGTTCGTCGGGACCAGCCAGCGAGGAGCGCCAGCCCGACCTCGCTGCACCACCGCCACCGACCCAGTGATGCGCGCACCCGTCCTTTCGTATGTTGGACTGGGAAGCAATCTGGGCGCATCTGCGGAAACCATCCTGCGCGCGGTCGAGGCGCTGGACCGGCTGCCCTCGAG
>NZ_JAEMQB010000049.1:0-4032 GCF_022759015.1 Tibeticola sp.
AGACCGAACGCCGGGTACACGCGGCCGTTGCTGAGGATGCTCGCCGTCATGGGCGCGAGGAAGCGCACGGCCCGCACCGCGCCGTCACCGCCCGACCAGCGTCCCCGGCCGCCGGAGCCACGGCGGATCTCGAAGCGCTCGAGCCGCACCGGGTAGCGCCACTCCAGCACCTCGGGGTCGGTGAGGCGCGAGTTCGTCATGTGGGTCTGCACCACAGACGTGCCGTCGAACCCGCCGATGAGCGCCCCCTGATCGTCGAACACGCCGCCCGCACCGCTGCCGCCGGCGATGGTTTCGTAATACTGGCGCTCGGCATCGCCAAAGGTGAAGTTGTTCATCGTCGGCTGGCTGCCCGCCATC
Source organism: Tibeticola sp. (assembly GCF_022759015.1). Classification (NCBI taxonomy): domain Bacteria; kingdom Pseudomonadati; phylum Pseudomonadota; class Betaproteobacteria; order Burkholderiales; family Comamonadaceae; genus Tibeticola; species Tibeticola sp. The sequence goes on from NZ_JAEMQB010000049.1 coordinate 361, forward strand.
ACCCCGAGCGCGCCGAACAAGGCGTTGGTGATGCAGGTCGAGGTTTCGACATTGCCGGCCACCACCGCCGCGGGCGGCCTCGGGTTAAGCATCGAGCCCTCGGGGATGATGACCGCCAGCGGCTTGAGACAGCCCGCGTTGAGCGGAATGTCGTCTTCGACCAGGGTACGAAACACGTAGAGCACCGCGGCCATGCAGACCGCCTTCGGGGCGTTGAAATTGTTGGGCTGCTGCGCGCTGGTGCCGCTGAAGTCGACGCGGGCGCTGCGCCGCGCGCGGTCGATCTGCACCGCCACCTGGATCTGCGCGCCGTTGTCCAGCGGCAGGGTGAAGCTGCCGTCGCGCAGCCGCGCCCCGAGCTGGTCGATCGCGCGGCGCACGGATTCCTCGGCGTTGTCCTGCACGTGACGCATGTAGGCTTGCACCACGTCCAGCCCGAACTGCTCGACCATGCGTCGCAATTCCTGCACGCCTTTCTCGTTGGCGGCGATTTGCGCCTGGAGATCGGCCAGGTTTTGCGCCGGGTTGCGCGAAGGCCAGGCGCCCGAGCGCAGCAGCGCGAGCAACTCGACCTCGCGCAGCCGCCCGGCTTCGACCAGCTTGAAATTGACGATGCGCACGCCCTCTTCTTCGATCGTCTTGGAAAACGGTGGCATCGAACCCGGCGTGATGCCGCCAATGTCGGCATGGTGGCCACGCGAGCCCACGTAGAACAGCGGCCGCGCATGGCCGTCGAGGTAGACCGGGGTGATGACGGTTACGTCGGGTAGATGGGTGCCGCCGTGGTAGGGATCATTGAGCACATAGACGTCGCCCGGCCGCATGGTCTGCGCGTTGTCCCGGATCACCGTCTGAATGCTCTCGCCCATGGAGCCCAGATGCACCGGCATGTGCGGCGCGTTGGCAATCAGATGACCTTCGCCGTCGAAGAGTGCGCAGGAGAAATCCAGCCGCTCCTTGATGTTGACCGAGTAGGCGGTGTTCTGCAGCTGCAGGCCCATCTGCTCGGCGATGTTCATGAACAGGTTGTTGAACACCTCGAGCAGAACCGGGTCCACTGTGGTGCCGGCAGCCACCCGCGCGGGCCGCGGTGCCACGCGCTGCAGCAGCAAGTGGTCGCGCGCGGTGAGCCGGGCCTGCCAGCCGGGCTCGACCACAGTAGTGGCGTTCTTCTCCGCGATGATGGCCGGGCCGGCGATCACGTCGCCGGCGCGCAGGTCTTCGCGCACCACCAGCGCGGCCTCCCACCACTGGCCGCCGGAGTACATGCGCGCGGTCTCGCGCCGAGGCACCTCGCGCGCGGCGTGCAGCGGCAGCTGCGGCTCGGCGGGCGCGTCGCCCGCGGCCACGGCCTCGACAGAGACCGCCTCGACGATCAGCCGCTTGCCCTGCATCAGGAAGGCATACCGCTGGCGGTAGGCGGCCTCGAAGCCGGCTTGAATCGCGGCCAGCGCGGCGGCAGGCTCGGCGGTGAGGTCTTCCCCGCAGGGCACGACGAGCGCGGCGTCGCTGCCTTCGTAGCGCACATGCACGCGGCGGTGCACGCGCACGGCGCCGCTGCCGAGTTGCTGACGCTCGAGCTCCGCGCGCGCCTGCGCAGCCAAGGCGTCGAGTGCGGCAGCCAGTTGCGGCAGCTGATCGGCCTGCAGAGCGCATTCGAGCGCCTGCTCGCGCATCACGTTCTGGTCGGCCAGGCCCATGCCATAGGCCGAGAGCACGCCCGCGAGCGGATGCACCAGCACCTGCGTCATGCCCAGCGCGTCGGCCACCAGGCAGGCGTGTTGGCCGCCGGCGCCGCCGAAGCACTGCAGTGTGTAACGGGTGACGTCATAGCCGCGCGCCACCGAGATCTTCTTGATCGCGTTGGCCATCTGCTGCACGGCGATGTCGATGAAACCCTCGGCCACCGCCTCCGGGCTACGGCCGGTGCGCGCGGCCAGCTCGGAAAAAGCCTGCTGCACCGGCTCGAGCGCCAGCGGCTCGTCGCCGCGCGGGCCGAACACCCGCGGGAAATACGCCGGCTGGATCTTGCCGAGCATCAGGTTGGCATCGGTCACCGCCAACGGACCACCGCGGCGGTAGCACATCGGGCCGGGGTTGGCGCCCGCGCTCTCGGGGCCGACGCGAAAGCGCGCGCCATCGAACTGCAGCAAGGAGCCGCCGCCGGCGGCCACCGTGTGGATGCTCATCATTGGCGCGCGCATGCGCACGCCAGCCACCTGGGTTTCGAACTCGCGCTCGAACGCACCCGCGTAGTGCGAGACGTCGGTCGAAGTGCCGCCCATGTCGAAGCCGATCACCCGGTCCAGCCCGGCGATCTCCGCCGTGCGCGCCATGCCGACGATGCCGCCGGCCGGGCCGCTGAGGATGGCGTCCTTGCCGGCAAAGGCGTGCGCGTCGGTCAGCCCGCCCGAGGACTGCATGAACAGCAGCCGCACACCGGGCATTTCGGTGGCCACCTGCTCCACATAGCGTCGCAGGATGGGCGAGAGATAAGCGTCGACCACGGTGGTGTCGCCGCGGCTGACGAATTTCATCAGCGGACTCGCTTCATGGCTGGTGCTGACCTGGGTGAACCCGGCCAAGCGCGCCAGCCGCGCCGCCGCCTGCTCATGCGCGGGGTAACGCCAGGCGTGCATGAACACGATGGCCACGCTGCGCAGGCCCCGCGCGTGTGCGTCGGCGAGATCACGCGCCAGCTGCGCCTCGTCGAGCGGCTGCACCACCTCGCCGTGCGCGCCCATGCGCTCCTGCGCCTCCACCACCTCGGCATACAGCAGTTCGGGCAGCACGATGCGGCGGTCGAACAAACGCGGCCGGTTCTGGTAGCCAATGCGCAGCGCGTCGCGAAAGCCGCGCGTGGTCACCAACAGCGTCGGCTCGCCCTTGCGCTCGAGCAGCGCGTTCGTCGCCACCGTGGTGCCCATCTTCACGCAGGCCACCTGCTGCGGCGTGATCGGCTCATCAGGCCGCACACCGAGCAGTTGCCGGATGCCGGCCACCGCGGCGTCGCGATAGTGCTCGGGGTTTTCGGACAGCAGCTTGTGCGTCAGCAGCGCCCCGTCCGGCCGCTTGGCGACGATGTCGGTAAAAGTGCCGCCGCGGTCGATCCAGAACTGCCAACGCGGGTTCGGGTGCACGTTGGAATCGGCGGCGGGGGGCAGAGCGTCGTTTTGCAGCATTTTTTAAACGAAATGAGCCAGTTGCCGGCGTGAAATGGTGCGGGACCGCTACAAAAATAGGATTGGTCGCCGCCCTATGCTTAGAGCGAGCTCGCCGCCAGGGCCGCCTGGCCGTCACCGCCAGACAGCGTGCGTACCCCGCAGGTGCCCTAGCGGGCCGGCCAAGGCATATTAGCGGCTCTCGGCAGCAGCGGCGCCCCGGTCGGCGTCCCTCGCAGGCTTGGCCTATGATGCGCCGCTCGCTCCGCGCAGCCGCACTGTGCTGCGGCTGTGACGCCTCGTCGACATCTCTTTGCATTCACCCCCCGTGTTCAAGAACCTGAGCCTCTACCGCTGCGACGCCGACGCCGCGCGCACCCCTTTGGCCGCACTCGAGGACGCGCTCGAGCCGGCTCGCTTCGCGCCCTGCGCACCCACGCAGGAGAAGGCCGTCGGCTGGATCGAGCCGCGCGGCCAGGCCCATGGGCCGCTGGTCGAGTCCGTCGCGGGC
>NZ_JAEMQB010000050.1:0-4741 GCF_022759015.1 Tibeticola sp.
CGGGAAATCGCTCAGGCCATGGTCGCCGCCGTCGATGAGCTCGACCTGGGCGGAGCCATAGCGCGCGAACATCTCGCGCCAGTCGAGCACCTCGTCGCCTTTGGCGATGAAGACCAGATAACGCTCGGGCTGCTGCAGTGCCCCCGGGTGCAGCGCACGCAGTTCATCCACATATTCAGCGCGGAAATACACATGCGCCTGCGGGTCCTGCCAGACGCTGTGCTCGCCGATGTAGGCTGCCAGATCGCGCTCGGGGTAGACAGCCGGGTTGATCAACGCAGCCCGGCAAGCCAGGCGCTCGGCCACGACGGTCGCATAAAAACCGCCCAGCGAGGAGCCGACCACCCCCATGCGTGCGGCAGGCCAGTCGGCCACGCCCTCGAACACCTGGGCCAGCGCCTCGCGCGGTGAGGCGGGCAGGGCAGGGCACCACCAGTGCACGTCGGGGTGGTGCGCGCGCATCAGCGCCTCCAAATGCCGCGCCTTCGCCGATTGCGGCGAGGAGCGAAAGCCGTGCAGGTAGAGCAGATGGGTGATGGGCTCAGGACGCATGGACCACCATCATAGAGAGCCGCCGCAGCGTCGATAATTCGCGCCCATGGCCGCTGTTTTCGACCGCCCCCCTCTGTGGCAACGCCTCTCGCCGATGCTGCGTGGCTTCGATGGGCCGCTGGCGTTTGCGGTGTTCGTCCTCTGTGGCCTGGGGCTGCTTGCGATGTATTCCTCGGGCTACGACCACGGCACGCGCTTCGTCGACCACGCGCGCAACATGCTGCTGGCAGGCTTCATCATGTTCGTGGTGGCTCAGGTGCCGCCGCAGCGCCTCATGAGCGTGGCCGTGCCCCTCTACACGGTGGGCGTGGCGCTGCTCGTTGCGGTGGCGCTGTTCGGATTGACGAAGAAAGGCGCGCGCCGCTGGCTCAACGTCGGGGTGGTGATCCAGCCGAGCGAAATCATGAAAATCGCCATGCCCCTGATGCTCGCCTGGTGGTTCCAAAAGCGCGAGGGTGCCTTGCGGGCGGTGGACTTTCTCGTCGCCGGGCTGCTGCTGGCGGTGCCGGTCGGGCTCATCATGAAGCAGCCGGACCTGGGCACCGCGATGTTGGTGCTGGCCTCGGGCCTGTCGGTCATCTTCTTTGCGGGCTTGAGCTGGAAGCTGGTGCTGCCGCCGGTGCTGCTCGGTCTGGCCGGCGTGGCGGCGCTCGCGATTTTTGGTGACGACTGGTGTGCGGACGGCGTGCGCTGGCCGCTGTTGCACGACTATCAACAACAGCGCATCTGCACCTTGCTGGACCCCACGCGCGATCCGCTGGGCAAGGGCTTTCACATCATCCAGGGCATGATTGCCATTGGCTCGGGCGGCGTCACCGGCAAGGGCTTCATGCAGGGTACGCAAACGCATCTCGAATTCGTGCCCGAGCGCACGACCGACTTCATCTTCGCGGCGTTCAGCGAGGAATTCGGCCTGCTGGGAAATCTGGTGCTGATCTCGGCTTTTGCGGTGCTGATCCTGCGCGCGCTCTCCATCGCAGCGCAGGCGCCCACGCTGTTCACCCGGCTGCTCGCGGGCGCCATCGCGGTGATGTTTTTCTCCTACGCCTTCGTCAACATGGGCATGGTCAGCGGCATCTTGCCGGTGGTCGGCGTGCCGCTGCCCTTCATCAGCTACGGCGGCACCGCCATGGTCACGCTCGGCTTGGCACTGGGCATGCTGATGTCCATCGCCCGCGCCAAGCGGCTCATGCCCTCCTGACGGGTGCTGAGTGAGGGGCGGGTTTGGGGGCGGGTTCGGCGTCACCCGCAATTCCCTGCGCCGGGGCGGCGGGCCGCGGCTGCCTACAATGAAGCCATGATTACGCGTGAACCCACCCTCGAGCGCCTGGCCACCGCGCAGGCGCTGCTGCTCGAACCGTTTGGCCTGACCGAGGCGCACCTGAGCCGCGCGCTCGCGGAGATCCGGCTGCGTCAGGTGGACGACGCCGACCTGTATTTCGAATACACCCGTTCCGAAGGCTGGAGCCTCGAAGAAGGCATCGTAAAGACCGGCAGCTTCAGCATCGACCAGGGCGTGGGCGTGCGGGCGGTCAGCGGCGAGAAAACCGCGTTTGCCTACTCGGACGACATCTCCGAGGCATCCCTGATGGATGCCGCCCGCACCGTGCGCTCGATCGCCCAGGCCGCGCAGAATCGGCGCGTGCGCACGCCAGCGCGCAAGGTGGCGCGCAGCCGCAAGCTTTATGGCCCGGTGGACCCCATCGGCACGCTGGATAGCAACGCCAAGGTGGCGCTGCTCGGGCGGGTGGAACAGATGGCGCGCAGCCGCGACCCGCGTATCGTGCAGGTGATGGCTGGCCTCGCGGCGGAGTACGACGTGGTGCTCATCGCGCGCGCCGATGGCACGCTCGCCGCCGACGTGCGGCCGCTGGTACGGCTGTCGGTCTCGGTGATTGCCGAGCAGCAGGGCCGGCGGGAGTCGGGCTTTGCCGGAGGCGGCGGCCGGTTTGGCCTGGGCTACTTCGACGATGCGGTGCTTGCGCAGTATGTGGACGAGGCGGTCAGCGCCGCGCTCACCAATCTCGAGGCGCGTCCCGCGCCGGCGGGCGAGATGACCGTGGTGCTCGGCCCGGGCTGGCCCGGCATCCTGCTGCACGAGGCCATCGGCCACGGCCTCGAGGGCGATTTCAACCGCAAGGGCTCCAGCACCTTTTCCGGGCGCATCGGCCAGCGCGTGGCGGCCAAGGGCGTGACCGTGCTCGACGACGGCACCCTCGCCGACCGGCGCGGTTCGCTCAACGTGGATGACGAAGGCCATCCCACTCAGCGCACGGTGCTGATCGAGGACGGCATCCTCAAGGGCTACATCCAAGATGCCACGAACGCCCGCCTCATGGGCGTCAAGCCCACCGGCAACGGTCGCCGCGAGAGCTACGCCCATGTGCCGCTGCCGCGCATGACCAACACCTACATGCTCGGCGGCGCGCACGAGCCCGAGGAAATCGTCGCCAGCATCAAGCGCGGCCTCTACGCCACCAATTTCGGCGGCGGCCAGGTCGACATCACCAGCGGCAAGTTCGTCTTCAGCGCGAGCCAAGCCTACTGGGTGGAAAACGGCCGGATCCAATACCCGGTCAAGGGCGCGACGCTGGTGGGCAGCGGGCCCGACGTGCTCAAGCGCGTCTCCATGATCGGGCGCGACATGCGGCTCGACTCCGGCGTGGGTACCTGCGGCAAAGAAGGGCAGAGCGTGCCCGTGGGCGTGGGCCAGCCCACCCTGCGTATCGACGGGCTGACCGTGGGCGGCACCGCGTAAGCCTGGCTTCAAGATTCATGTGCTAAAGTTCCTCGCATGTTGTTGCGCTTCGCTTTTGGTTTTTACTTTTGGTTCTCTGTCCCCGGCGGACGAGAGGCGAACGCGTAAGCACCCCCAACCCCTCGAAAAAACCGCCGCAGCGTCACCGCCCGGCGGTTTTTTCTTGGCCGCTCACAACCTTCCCTCATCCCAACGTTCGATTCCAGGAGCCCTCCGATGACCCCCAAGCCTCAGGCCAGCACCGACGTCTGGTCGCCGCGTCCCGCCGACCGCACCAGCCAGACCGACGACCAACGCATCAAGGACATCACCGTGCTGCCGCCGCCCGAACACCTGATCCGCTTCTTCCCGATCAGCGGCACCCCCGTCGAGACACTGATCGCCGACACGCGTCGCCGCATCCACGACATCATGTCGGGCAAAGACGACCGGCTGCTGGTGGTCATCGGGCCGTGCTCCATCCACGACCCGGCCGCAGCCATCGACTACGCCCGCCGCCTCAAGGCCGAGCGCGAGCGCCATGCCGACACGCTGGAAATCGTCATGCGGGTCTATTTCGAGAAGCCGCGCACGACGGTTGGCTGGAAGGGACTCATCAACGACCCCTACCTCGATGAGAGTTACCGCATCGACGAAGGCCTGCGCATCGCGCGCCAACTGCTCATCGAAATCAACCGCCTGGGGCTGCCGGCGGGCAGCGAGTTCCTCGACGTGATCAGCCCGCAATACATCGGCGACCTCATCAGCTGGGGCGCCATCGGCGCGCGCACGACGGAGAGCCAGGTGCACCGCGAGCTCGCCTCGGGCCTGTCGGCGCCGATCGGCTTCAAAAACGGCACCGACGGCAACCTCAAGATCGCCATCGACGCCATCCAGGCCGCGGCGCGTCCGCACCATTTCCTCTCGGTGCACAAGAACGGCCAGGTCGCCATCGTGCGCACCAAGGGCAACAAGGATTGCCACGTCATCCTGCGCGGCGGCAAACACACCAACTACGACGCGGCCAGCGTCGCTGCGGCGTGCAAAGAGCTCGAAGCCGCAAAGCTCCACCCCTCGCTCATGGTCGATTGCAGCCACGCCAACAGCGCCAAGCAGCATGAGCGCCAGATCGAGGTGGCCCGCGACATCGCCGGCCAGCTCGCGGCCGGTTCGCGTCAGATCTTCGGCGTCATGGTCGAGAGCCATCTGCAGCCGGGCGCGCAGAAATTCACCGCGGGCAAGGACGACGTCGCTGCGCTCGAGTATGGCAAGAGCATCACCGACGCCTGCCTCGGCTGGGCCGATTCGGTCGGCGTGCTCGACATGCTCGCCCAGGGTGTTCGGGCGAGGCGCAAACAGGCAAAATGAACGCTTTTGCGGCGGATGCCAGTGTGAAATGCCAAGGTATTGCTATCGAAGTTGAAGCGCTTCGATCAGCTTCTGGTGCACGCC